>CANHUD010000165.1 GCA_947463665.1 Sphingobacteriales bacterium | reverse complement strand
TATTTTGCTGGATATAGTGATGCCCGAGATGAACGGCTTGGAAGCCATCGATCTTATCCTAAAAAAATATCCGGATGTTGCCATCATCATGAATACGATTAAGAATGATACCGACACCATCTTCAGTGCGCTGAAAAAAGGAGCATTGGGCTACATCGATAAGCAGAGTGTGGGCGTAAATCTGGAAGAAGTATTGCGTACAGTGGCCGAAGGAGGAGCTTACATGACACCCGGAATTGCCCGTAAGATCTTCAATAGTTTTCAGGAACCCAGAAACCATTTCGAGAAACTTACCGATCGGGAGCGAGATGTTACCAATGGAATTCTGGAGGGTTTATCCTACAAAATGATCGCATCGAAATACGATCTGTCGATCGATACCGTACGGATGAACATCAAGAGTATCTACAAGAAGCTCAAGATCAACAGCAAAGGGGAGTTGTTTAATCTCGCTAAGAAATAACCGAAAGAATGTGATCTCTTGCCAGGAGCATACCTTCCACGATTGTATCCGGTGATTGTTCATACTCTTTATCTTCAAATTCGATCACCAGCGGTCCTTCGTATCCTGCATTCTCCAGATGCAGTAAAAATGCTTTCCAGTCTACATCTCCCCGGCCGGGCAGTTTGGGCGAATGGTATTCCAGCGGAGTAGCCAGGATCCCCACCCTGTCGAGCTTTTCCCTGTATAACGTTGCATCCTTCAGATGTACATGGAACAGTTTATGCGCAAATTCCTGTAAAGGTGTGAGGTAATCCATCTGCTGCCAGATCATGTGGGAAGGATCGTAGTTCAGACCGATGTGTTCGCTTTGGATGATGGTGAACAACTGTTCCCAGATCACCGGAGAAATCGCCAGGTTCTTGCCTCCCGGCCATTCATCGTATGTGAACAGCATCGGACAGTTTTCGATGCCGATGCGAACGTTCAGTTCCGCTGCCCGTTGCACTACCGGCGGCCAGTATCGCTTAAACAGTTCGATGTTTTCCGGAACAGATAGCGCCGGATGCCGACCGATAAACGTATTCACCACCGGAACCCCCAGTGCAGCGGCAGCCTGTATAACTTTTTGAATATGTTCCAGGAAAAAAATCCGTTTTTCTTCCTCCGGATCCAGCGGGTTGGGGTAATAGCCCAGACCGGAAATAAAAAGACCACGGCTCTGGAAAAGTTCCCGGATATAGGCTATACGATCCGGTGTGAGCGAGTCTACATCGATATGCGTGACACCGGCGTAACGACGTTCTGCTTTTCCTTTGGGCCAGCACATTACCTCAATGCACTGAAAGCCATTGTTAGCCGCAAAATCCACTACTTCTTCAAGAGTGCGTTCGGCAAAGATCGCACTGACAAATCCTATTGGTCGCATGTGCCTAAATTACGAAAAACAAGGCCACAGGTGTGCCGATTTTTATGCGTTTTTTTGCAATCAGGAAAAGAATCGTATATTTGCAGCCCGTTGGGGAATTAGCTCAGCTGGCTAGAGCGCTTGCATGGCATGCAAGAGGTCACCGGTTCGACTCCGGTATTCTCCACAAAAAATAAACCCACGCTCTACGTGGGTTTATTTTTTGTCACCGATCAGGCACGATATTTTTACAGGTGTTCCACATGAACACCATCCTGCTCGCTACCGACTTCTCCAAGGCTTCTTTCACGGCTGCCCGTTATGCCTGTTTTCTGGCAGAAGCCACCCGTTCCTCTCTGCATTGCACGCATATCTATCATCCATTTTATTACAGCATCCAGGGGGAAATTCCGGATATGACCGACCTCCCGCTGCTGCTGAAACACGCAGAAGCAGCCATGGAGATCTTTTGCAAAAAGCTACAATCCCTTCATCCAGACCTCTCCATCAGCTCTTCCTGTGTAAACAGTGAAGTCTCCGATGGCATCCTCACAGAAGCAAAAGAAATTAAAGCCAAACTAATCGTATTGGGTACTGAAGGCCTGACAGGATTATCCTACGCCCTGATGGGTAGTACAGCCCGATCTGTGGCCACTCACTCCACTATTCCAGTGGCCGTCGTACCTGCAGCACTCAAAAAATTTCAGCTTCGTAAAGTGGGATTCACTACCAATTTTCATGCGGTGGAAATACCGGCATTACATGATTTTTCGCAATTCTTTCAGCCCGTTCCGGAAATCATCCCCATACACTTCTATGCCAAAGAAGATGAAACAGCATCCGGGCAGATGCATTCCTGGAAAAAAAAGGCCGATGAACTGTCGGCGGTAGCCGTTTCTGCTGTTCACCGATTGAAAACCAGCAGTCACTCTGTGGGGATTCGTAGCTTCATCCGGAAAGAAAAGCCCGATGCACTGGTGGTAACAAGACCTGATAAACCTTTTTTTAACCGATTGGCAGGCAGAAGGTTCCTGCGTGCCACACTCCACCAGTCCGCCATTCCGGTGTTTTTCATTCCGGAACATTAAGGGGTATTCCATGACGGATATTCTGGGATTTGCTGCCTGTGCCGTTGTTATTTTCTTTGCTGGAAAAAAATTATCGTATTACGGCGATCAGATTGCTGAAAAATCCGGTCTGGGGAAAGCATGGGTTGGGCTGATCCTCATGGCTACCGTTACCTCCCTTCCTGAACTAATGGTGGGTGTCAGTTCGTCTGCCATTGTTCAGTCAGCAGACCTCGCCGTTGGCGATATCATCGGCAGTTGTACCTTCAATCTTACCATACTAGCCGTACTGGATATATTCGTTCCCAAACGCCAGCATCTTTTTTTTGTGGCATCTGCTCCCCGGCATACGCTCTCCGCCGCACTGGGGCTTATTCTGACATCCATAGCGGGCATCGGACTGTTCCTCCCTACCGATATTGTAATACTACCCGGGCTGGGAATTATCAGTCTTATGTTTATTGTGCTTTATCTTTTTTCCATACGCATTATTTACACGTTCGACCGCATCCGGCGATCGATGGAAACGGCAGAGCCGGAACATCCCCTGGAAGGGCTTACCCTGCAACAACTCCTGCTTCGTTATACCGGTTTCGCCAGCATCGTGATCGTTGCAGCTTTGTTCATCCCCTATCTCGCCAATGGAATTGCAGAAAGCAGCGGCCTGGGGACCTCCTTCATCGGTACAATGCTGGTGGCGGCTTCTACATCCCTTCCCGAAATCGCCGTTTCCATAGCAGCTGTTCGGATAGGATCCATCGATCTGGCATTGGGCAACTTACTTGGGAGCAATATTTTCAATATGCTTATCCTGGCCCTCGACGATGCGTTCTACACTAAAGGCATTCTGCTCAAAGATGCCTCCGATATTCACCTGATCTCTGTGTTCGCTGCATTGGTGATGTATGGAATTGCGATAGCAGGATTCACCATCCAGGCACCGAAAAAAAAATTCGTTATGGCCATCGATGCTGTTCTAATGCTGATCGTGTATATCCTTAGCATGGGGCTGCTTTTTGTTTTAAGCCGATGACAACGTAACCTTTATCACCAAACAGTGCATTCCCGGGGAATAACTTTGTCGACTAAAAAAATGATTCGAGCAGCATGATTTGGAAGACAATATGGACCGGGATCGCGGTATGCGGCCTGTCAACCGCCACAGCCCAACACCAGGAAACACATACAGCCCCCAATCTCTGGAAAGGCAAAGAACAGCCGGCCGATGATACCACTTCCCTGCTGCATGCATTCCGAAACGGGCAGGTTAGCGGCCATTTCCGGTATTTCTTTATGGCAACCGATAACCGGAACGGTCTGACCGATTTCCACGCGCATGCCGCCGGAGGCGGTATCAAATTCGAAACCGCCCGCTTCAAAGGTTTTCAGTTTGGGGTAAGTGGCTTCTTCACTTTTAATGTTGGCTCCTCCAATCTGGGTAAACCAGATCCCACTACCAACCAGATCTCCCGCTATGAAATTGGCCTGTTCGATCTGGAAAATCCGGGTAACCGGGATGATATCGACCGGCTGGAAGAACTTTACCTCAAATACTCATGGAAAAAAGCACACATCACACTGGGGAAACAACTATTGAACACGCCGTTTATAAACCTTCAGGATGGCCGGATGCGCCCTACAGAAGTAGGTGGCTTATTCATGGAGTCGCGCGACGTAAAAAACACCCGTATCGAAGGAGGATATCTGTATGAACTTTCCCCGAGAGGCACCGTAAAATGGTTCAGAATCGCCGAATCCATTGGCGTTTATCCATCAGGAGTCAGTCCTTCAGGTAAGCCATCGGCCTATAAAGATCATCTGAGAAGCGGTGGAATAGGACTACTTGGCATATCGCATAAACTTTCAGAAAAACATACAGTGAAACTGTATGATGTATTTGTTGATAATATCTTCAATACCTTACTCCTACAGGCAGACCAGACCTGGCCAGTTGGTGATAAACAAAAACTGGTCTCCGGCCTGCAATGGATTCGGCAACAATCCATCAACCATGGAGGAAATGAAGATCCTGCCAGAACCTACATGGAAAAAGGCGGACAATCCCAGGTGTTTGGAGCCCGTTTCGGCTGGGAAAACAACCGCTGGAAAACATCGCTCAACTATACACGCATCACCGCACGGGGCCGATACCTCATGCCAAGAGAATGGGGTGTGGAACCCTTTTACACCTTCATGCCCAGAGAACGCAATGAAGGTTTTGGCGATGTACATGCTTATGTACTGAAAGCCGGATATGATCTTCCCAAACTCAGACTGAAAACGCAGGCCTCCGCAGGCTATTTCAATCTGCCGGATGTCATGAATTACCGCCTCAATAAATACGGGCTTCCCTCCTATACCCAGTTCAATGTAGATGTACGATATACCTTCACCGGTTTACTGCGCGGGATGGAAACACAATTGCTATATGTGCATAAGGGGCGACAAGGAGAAACGTACGGGAATGACCGTTTCGTTATCAACAAAGTCAATATGAGCCTCTGGAATCTCGTGATCAATTATTATTTCTAAGAGGCAAGGAAGAGTGACTTTTATCACGAAGGATATACTTCTTTATCAGCAACTTGTACCCTATTGCAAAAAACGATTGCCATGCACAAGAACAATCCATCGCTCCAAAGCCCCGTATTATCGGAAAACTCCCGCCGGGATTTTCTCCGGAAAAGTGGCCTGTTCTCCTTAGGACTTGGCCTTGGACCTGCGGCAGCCCTTGCAGAACCGGCGGGCACATCAACGGAAGAACCGGTAACAGCAGACAGCAGCAAGCCATTCGTGCTTTCCATTCTTCAGACCACAGATGTGCATTGTCAGGTGCATGCCCACGATGAACTGTTCTGGGAGAACAACCAGCCGGTAGTCCGGAAAACCGGCGGCTATGCGCATCTTGCTACCTATTTCCGGAAAAGTCGAAAGGCCAATCCGAACACCTTTATATTAGACACGGGTGATATGTTCCAGGGCAGCGAATTGTCGGTCAAAACCACCGGACAGGCCATGGTTCCCATCCTGAATGAATTACATTACGATCTCTACCTGCCGGGAAACTGGGAGGTGATCTACTATAAAAAAGCGATGCAGACGCTGCTTGGATCGCTTCATGCCCCAAAGATCTGCGCCAACATGTACCATG
>CANHUD010000164.1 GCA_947463665.1 Sphingobacteriales bacterium | reverse complement strand
GTGTCATCCCGGAATGCCTTGTCGTCAGCCAGTTGCAGCATTCTGAAATAGCGACTCAGAAATGGCCATAAGAGAACCAGACCGGCATTGTATACTGTTATTCCATCTTTTGCATCTTCTTCAACCGGGATCACTTCTTTGGGAGATTCTTTTTCCTTCTTTTCCTTATTCTCTTTTTTCTCAGGATTCCTTTCCAGTGCGGGCAATAGAGCTTTAAGCTGTTTCCATATCTGCCGTTCACCCTCATCCAACTCGTCTGGTGAAAGTCGCTGCAGAACCCATTTCCGGCTTTCCTCCAATTGACCTACCCATTGCTGCAGCATATCCCGAAAGATGTAGGACGTTGTGGGTATCCGTAACGGGCCGGTCGACCAGTGAAAAAGCCATTGTTCCCACAGATCTGTTTCATTACGGATGCCGAGTTCTTCTCGAATGTTCAGGGAAACATATTTTTTAAAGAGATTCTCTACTATGTCCCAATCCTTTCGCAGTCGGGGATGGAGCATATCAAAAAAATCTTTTACAGTTGTTTGCCTTAACAGTTCCAGTACACGTTTTCTCGCTGCCTGTTTTCTGCTATGTATATGAAACAGGTAGAGTAGTTTCCGGGGTGTCTGTTTCCAGATTTCCCGAACCATCTCCTCTATTTCCGTTGTGGTTAATCCTTCTTGTTTCCATGTTTGTACGCCACTTTCCAGATATACTTCCAGCAGCCGGATGAAATCGGTAGTTTCCAACATCTCCCGTTTACGCAGCTTCCGCTGAAGTTTTTTTGCCCAGACCGGCAGAGAACCCGTTCGTCTCCAACGGGAAGAGATTTGTTGAAAGGCCTGCTCCATTGCCTTTTGTTCCAGTAACTCCCGGATCAGTGTTTCCCAGAATATTGGCCGGTCCCAGCGCTTCATCGAACGTGAAAATTGTTGAATCTGCTGGAAAAGCTGTTGCATCTGCTGTCGATTCGCCCGTTCTATAAATAACTGAAAAATTTCCTGAAAAAACTGTCGGGGAACCCGTTCCCGTATATTTAACTGAATGCTTAGCCTGAATTGTTTTTGAAGAGCCTGCCGGGTTAGCCAGGAGGATAGCTTAAGAAGAGCTGTTGGATGTACCGCTTCCTGTGTTATCAGCTGAAGTACCGGTAGCTGAAGAATGGACGTTCGTACAGCAGTTTCCTCAGCCGGTGGCAGTTGCCCCCATTCCAGCCAGGTTTGTATGGCAGGGGGCAATAAGGGCCTGTTGCCTGCGTATCTGAAGGATTTTTCTTCAGGAAAACTGCTTTCAAAACCCGTAAGGTCAGCCGCTGCTGCCTCCTGCTTTTCAACGGGATCATCATCCGTATTTTCTCGCGGCTCCTGTTCCGTGCTTGCCAGGGCGGTCAGCCATTTAGGAATGAGTTCTGAGGTATTTTCCGTTAACCAGGTCTGCACTTCTGAAAGAAGTTCCGGTTGCTCTTTCCACACCCTCAATAGTTCAGGATCGATGAGGAAATCTACAGGTGCGCCTTTCTGTTGCCATGCATTTAACATTATGGGAACCTGCTTGGGCGTGATGATTTCCATGGAAATCAATTGCCTTAGAAGACGGGCATCTGCTTTGCCTGCAGCATTCCATTCCGCAATCCTAAGCTGGATCATTAAACGGAACAGTTTTTTTTCAGGGGATGTTCTCCAATCGGGTAAAGACATTTTTTGAATAACAGCCAGCCATCGTTCAAAAAACAAAACCAGCGGACCGCCGGGACGCTGGCGGTCCAGCCATTCCAGCCATTCAGCCGGAGAGGATACGGATAGTGAAGTTTCAATCGGAAATCCGGGTTTGCCAGATTCCAGCCATTGCTGCAAATATGCTTTTCCCATGCTGGCCTTCCCTTCTGAAGGCGCCGCAATCATATCTTCGATCTCGTTGGGTATGCCGGCCTGTTCCCGTATGATCCATCTGCTGCTGATCTGCTCAACAAGTTCTTTTATCTTACGCTCAGTTGTATGGGTACGAATGGTGCTAAACTCAGGTTGCTCCAGCAGTATCAACGCTGTTATGCCTTCTTTTGTCTTTTGCTGTTGAACAAGGACCTGTAGCTGTTGTACAGTTACTCCTTCTTTTAATAGCTGTAACAGAAGCCAGATCATCTCCGATACGGATAGATCGGCTAGCGGAAGAAAAATAGTCCATATGGACGAGGTAACATTTTCTATTGTTCCTCCATCCGCATCTTCTCCTTTCCAAAAGCTCAGCATAGCCTGTACTTTTTTCGTAGGAGAAGCGGAACGGGTAAATCGTCTGATAAAAGGCAGCCAGCGTTGAATACGGGCTGTTTTTTGGGGTTCTGAATACCGGGTAATGGCCAGAAAGGTTTCCATCTCTTTCCACAGACGGTCGTGCCCGTTAATTACGGGTAATAGTTGTGTTGCAGCCAACGGTTGCAGTTGAACCGCATATGCCAATAGCTCAAGCGGGTGCAGTGTGGCTTCTTTCAGAAGCATTTGAGCTATAACGAATGTCAATGATTTTTTTCGAATGAATGATGGGTTATCCATATAGGTTTGTATAACCAGTATGGATATAATTTTTAAAGAGTAAATGCTCGTCGTTTCCTTCCAGTGTTCGAGTTCTTTTAAGACCTCCTCATTGGTTTTTTCGGAGAAATGAGCCAGCAGTGTCAACGCAAGTGGAAGGTCCAGCCAGTTAAGCAGCAGGGGATGGTGTTTTGGGGGGTGCGAGATAGAATAGAGCCTGATCAGCAACCCCTTTTGTTCCTGCAGCAATGTTCTGAAATAGGGAACATTGGCAGCGATTGATTCCGGAAAAAAGGGATGGTCATCCGGAAATACACGGTGTTGAATGATGAATGTTAATAGAAAAAGCCTGTTTTCGGTTTCTTCGTCTGAAGAGCCGGATCGAATGATTGGAGGCATTACTGTTCTCCGCCAGTCTGCTGTTTCTTTGAGAAGAGCAGCCAGCGGTATCGAAGCTTTGACTAACCTCCCTTTGCCGGGTGGGTACATGGAAGCCCAGTGATGGCGGATAGCCTGCTGCAGATCGGGCATTTTCCGGAAAAGATCCCCTGCTTCCGGCAGCAGGTAGCCTTCTTTTTGGGCTTTTTGTACCAGTATATGAAAAAGATCGAAAAGGGAAGGAAGTGCATCTGCGGGTGCGAAATACCAGGGCAGTGTTTGCGAAAGCAGGAAAGCGGAACGTTCTGTTGCCGGGATAGAGAAAACGGGAAAGAGACGCATCAGTAGCAGGAGCATACGACTCAATCGTTGCATACGCTGGGTTACAACGGGTGGAAGTAGCTGCAGAATTTCTCTAAGTAGAGGTTGCTGTGCATCCTCTGAAAGGAAAACAGCCACTTCCGGAATCATAATTTTTTCCTGTAAAAGCCGTAAAAAAGGCTCCCGGTATTTCCCGCGCAGCAGATCAAAACTGAAGGAAACATGGTCCAGGAAAGAAGGAGTGATCAGATGGCTTAATTCGCTTTCCAGTTTCAGCAGATCATAGAAAGTGAGCAGCTGGTTCTCCCGGATCCCGGTTTTTTTTGGAGTGCGTTGTTTTTTATACTGATCAGGTGGGTTTTCTGTTTTACTGAGTCTGAAGTTTCTGTTTACGGAAGGAGGGGTTATTAACTGTTGACGAATATTTTCCGGCACCACCAGTTTGGTATCCTCAAAAATTCTATACAGAGCTTTATCCGGTTCCATATAAGTGCCCGATAATAAAAGAAACCGTTGTAAAACCTTTTCAGCCATTTCCCTGCTGAAAAGTTGGGCATTTGCTGTTAGCCAATGGTCCAGAGTCTTTTGAATCTGGGTTGATATCGCCGGATATAGTATCCGGAGAATTTTCTCCGTATTCTTTCGCGTGGGTCGGCCCTTGATTATATAGGGGTTTAATAATAACCGTACCTGTCTGGGTTGGTATGATTCTTTATGTTGCAGCAGATGATCAATAAGTCCGGTTTCACCAATCTGTGTTCTCTGTCCGGCAGACTGCCGGAGGATCCATTCATACAGCCTTCCGGAAGGTTTTTTTTGTATCCCTTTTGCGGTCAATGCAACCGACTGTAACAACATAATCCGTTTTAAAATGGCTTCATCCAGATGCAACTGTTCAGAAAGATACCTAAAGAGTAGGGGAAGGCCTTCATCCGGGATTTCAGTGGCTTTGACTTTCCAGCGTTGCTGCTGTTGAAGCAGGCTTTTCAGGTATACGCCATGCTTTCCTAAGAGGTGGGTGGAATAGAGCAGCTGTAGTTCACGCCAGATGGATGGGGGAATGGAAAGATGTGTTGAATGTTCTTTAAGATTACGGTAGCCAGTTACCGTTTTACTAACCCATACGGTTGTTGTTTTTGCGCTGTTTTTTTTGCGTCGGCTCCGGTGTAGCAGTTTTTCCAATACCTGATTGAACGGACTTTTATATAGTTTCTGTTGTTTTCGTTTACGGATCGCGCGCAATACAAAATCCAGCAGCTGATCGTACATAAGATTGTACCGCAGCGACATGCGCTCAAAATGCAGCTGCATAAAGGCTTCACTGGAAAGATTATTCAGATTATTCTGTACATATAATTCCAGGGTGAAGCGGTTGATGGAACGCTGAACATTGATATTGGTCTGGTTTATAGGCCGATACGTTTCCTGTACCGCTATATAAGCCTGAGCGATCCAGTCAAACAATGCAGCTTTTTCAGGTGCAATCCTTTCAAAGAACAATCGGACATTCGATACGCCTATCCGGTCCAAAAAGCGGGATCGGACCGAACTGCTTCGTCCCAGTATGCGAATGAGGGCTGCAACTTCTTCCAGGTGATGATCCAGCAGATAACGGAAAAGCTGGTTGATATCGGTATAACGTCTTTCTGAAACCCCACTCGGGATGTACCCGCTTTCCAGAAACAGTTTAAAATCTGTGATCTCCGGTGCAGGCAGAATATCTGATCGGTTAATATTGGATCGTACCGGTAAAGAACTGTTTTGGTTAGCATGTCTGAATAATTCCCGGAAAAAGAGAAACTGATCTGCCGGGAGGGCATTTAACGGGATTCCGGTGATTAATTCAGCCGGATCAAACCATGCGGGTAAACGGTGCAGGGAACGGGTAGGCATAAGAAGCAGCCGGATCAGGGCCGTTTTCATATGCTCGATTCGCTGGTTATGACCCGGCAGGTTCGTCCATTTTTCTACAAGTTGGTAAACCCTGTTCACTGCATCGTATTGTTGGGCTGTCAAACGGGGCCGACTGTTTTTTTGCCATAAAAGCATTAGTATGTCCAGCTGTATATGGTGCAGTAGTCTCCGTCGGATCGCCTCATTTCTTTCGGCCATTCTCCAGAGCACACGAAGCTTTTTCTCTCCGTCCTGCTGCAGGTAACGGGAGAGTAACTGATGTATCGGCGGTGTGTCACGGGTATGCCACCAGGGAGGGCGTCCATATGCCAGCACATAGAAAAGCGTTTGCGCATCACGGGAACCGGAAGGCAGACTGGCTGCAGTTGAATTTTTCTGTTGCGAAGATAGAAGCTGGTCTAATTGCCGGATGAACGAACCTCTGAAAGCATTGAGCACATCCTTTCGAAAGGATGACATAGAAAGCGCACCCAGATCGATTTCCAGTTTATCGATCACAATATGTCGGTTGCCGGCATATTGGTTTAAGACTTCATCCATGATCGCCGGC
>CANHUD010000163.1 GCA_947463665.1 Sphingobacteriales bacterium | reverse complement strand
GTTCGCCAACGTTCACGGACGGTCCGGCAGCGAGTTCTAATTACATTTATGTAAGTTCCGTTGACAATTCCCAGTGGACCTGGAATGGAACTGCTTATGTAACCTACACGCCACCAGCAAGTACAGCCTGGTATAGTTCTGGCGGTACCTCAGATGCAGGAAGCAATAAAACCTCTGCTATTTATCGTACCGGAAGGGTTGGGATTGGTACCACAAACCCCGGATCAGCTCTGGAGGTTGCATCCGGCGTATCCAATAGTTCCGGACTGAAGTTCACCAATCTGACCTCAACAACCCCTACATCTAGCGGTGCTACGCTGGGGGTAGACGCTAATGGAAATGTGGTAACGGTAAATGGTTCTTCGTTTTCCCCTGATTTTGGTTCTGCAACACCTATAGCAACAGTAACCGTAAATGCTGGAAGCTCGGCCCTTTTGACCCAGGTTACGATCAATACAACGGGCACCTATCTGATCAATTATACCATGCGGGTGCAACCTACCTCAGCTTTAGCCAATCAGTTTGCCACTGGATTTTTATCACTCAATAACTCCACTGCAATAAGTGGAACGGAGATTCTTGGGGCATTCCCGGGAGGAGGCACCGTGGGTGCTCCGGGCGGCAACTACAGCGGATCATACGTGATCACCATCAGCACGGTTCCCACTATTATTTATTTCAGAGCTCTTGCCGCAAATGGACAAATGAACTTTATCGATGACGCAAGTGGCCGTACCAGGATGACTTACGTAAAAATAACGCCCTGATCTTTCTAAAAGAGAAAAACAAAAAAGTCCTGCAGCAACTGCGGGACTTTTTTATTTATGCGCCAGCCTATTTGATCAGACTGACTTCCGTAGCTTCAGGTCCTTTCTGGCCCTTGCTGATCACAAAGCGTACTTTATCGTTCAGCTTTACCGGCGAGGCCAGTTGCTTGCTGTGTACGAACACGCTCTGTTTGGTGACCAGATGCCGGATGAATCCAAACCCTTTTTCGTCGTTGAAGAAGGTTACAATGCCTTCTTCAAAACGATCATCCGGATCACGGTCTTCCATTTTCGGAACACCAATCTGGATATCATCGATGTTGATTTCCCTTCTTTTTGATGGATCCGGCGGAACAGACGTCAGGTTACCATCTTCATCTACATAAGCGATCATATCGGCATCGGAACCGCCTTTACGGGCATTTTCCTTCCGCTCCTGCTTTCGCTCTTCTTTTTCTTTACGAACCTGTTGTTTCTTACGTTCTCTATCGCGCTTACTGAAGAATTCCGCCATATATATTATTTGATTGTTTTACTGCCTTGGTTACTATTATCCGTTTGGGTGATAAAGAGGGTGCCTGGAACGTGCGCACAGGTTCATGAACAGCTACCTCAGCCGTGCGAACCGGAATGCGCTTTTTGATGAGCTTTTCTATATCCTGAAGAAACATCCTTTCCTCCGGGGCGCAGAAACTGATAGCCGTTCCCGAAGCTCCTGCCCTGCCGGTTCTGCCGATGCGGTGCACGTAGGTTTCCGGAACATTCGGCAGTTCATAGTTGAGCACATGACCCAGTTCATCAATATCAATGCCGCGCGCAGCGATATCGGTTGCTACCAGCACACGAATCCGGCCGGTTTTGAATTGCTCCAGTGCCAGCTGGCGGGCATTCTGGGATTTATTGCCGTGAATGGCTGCCGATGAAATACCTACATCCTGCAGTTTTTTCACCAGATTGTTGGCAGCATGTTTCATCTGGGTGAAGACCAGCAGGGATTGGATCTGCTTGTCTTTAAGCAGCTCGATCATTAATGAAAGCTTTTGCTGCTTAGACACATGATAAACCGATTGGTTAATAATATCCACAGTAGAGGATACCGGCGCTACCGTAACCTTTGCCGGATCTTTCAGCAGAGACTGAACCAGCTGCTGAATCTCCGTAGGCATGGTAGCCGAAAAGAACAGGGTTTGTCGGACGGCCGGTAAAACCGCAATCACTTTTTTAACATCGTGAATGAATCCCATATCCAGCATACGATCGGCCTCATCGAGTACAAAAAACTGAATAGATGAAAGGCTGATCAGTTTCTGCTGCAGCAGATCCAGCAATCGGCCGGGTGTTGCCACCACGATATCAACGCCCTGCTGGATGTTTTTTACCTGTGCATGCTGGGATACTCCGCCAAAAATAACGGTGTGCCGGATAGGGAGAAAACGACCATACGCGGTGATGCTCTCGCCAATCTGGATGGCCAGTTCACGGGTTGGTGTAAGAATCAGCCCTCTTGGTTTAGAGGCCATTGGTTTACCATGAGGCATGGTCTCGTAAAGTCGCTGCAGCATCGGAATGGAAAAAGCGGCCGTTTTTCCTGTGCCGGTCTGGGCGCAGCCAAGCAGATCACGACCCTTTAATACTTCTGGGATGGCCTCCTGCTGAATGCGGGTGGGGGTGGTGTAGCCTTCTTTTTCTAAGGCACGAAGAATAGGCTCAATAATAGCCAGTTGTTCAAACAACATGAAAAAATTTAAATGATAAGAAAATCGACAAGGCTACCGGACAAGGAGCCGGTACATCATCCGCCTTACAATAGAAACACAAACTAATTTGGACAGAATGATCTAAACAAAAAAGATAGCAGACTAAAATAAGTTCTGCAAAGATAGGAAAAATTTGCAGAAAGGATGTTAAAGGCGGGACATCACATAAAACAGGCAGCCAGAAGCGGGTTTTCAAACCTGCCCTGGCTGCCTGTTTGAGTAGAAGAAAGTTATGTGGAATGGTTCAACTCTCGGATTAAATGCATGTCAAACTCAGCGATCATTCCGACCTATTCCGAAACCAAACATGGCTGCCACCAGTGCTAAATGGATAATCAGTACCGCTTTCTGCCAGGTGGGGCGTTCACCCCATTTTTGGTTTGGATCAAACGGATCGAACGCCATGGCAATACCCAGAGATGCGGCAGCCTGCATGTAATCTTTCGAAAAAATTGCCTGAAAAAGTCCTAATCCTACAAAACCGATGTAGAGAAACCTGCTGAAAGGAGTTTGCATGATTTTTGATTTTTACACAAATTATGGCCATCAGCCACCCGACTTTTTGCTAAATGGATATTCGGTTCCATTCTATTGTAAGAGGCGAACCGCTTATTTATTCCCTTTAACCGGACTGGCCCAGCGGCGTGCCTGTTCGTTGAGGTAGACATCAAAAGAAGCGGCCGACCGGAAAAATGATTCGCTTTGTTCCCATCCGGCATAGAATCGGAATACAAATGGCTCCTTCCCTACCGGCGAAGCAATAAAGTATGTTTGGGTGATATCGGTACCCGCATTAGGTGTTTGTCCGGATACCGCTTTTTGCCCCGGGGGAAGCAGTACCGCCATACCCAGCAGATCGCTGTTCTCAGATTGTTTGTCGAACGTATAGATCCCCTTCACCTTTTCCACATCCAAATTCACTACCGCCTGGCTTTTGAGGTTAACGATCCCGGTGACCACGCTGGAACCTTTGGGTGCATGGGAAACCGTTACCTTACTTTCTGTATAGTATTGGCCGCCCCAGATCGTGATTTCTTCAGTGAGGCTTACCGGCGGTGCGCCAGCCAGCACCTTCCAATTGGGATAGGTAAGTCGGAACATAGCTCGTACCGGACCATCGGCGATCTTTTCATAGATGATCTTTCCCATGTTCAGGCCACCGAGGCGGACCATTGTATCCTTCCCATTTACAGGTACCAGAAGAGCCAGAGCGCCGGCCCCCAGCGATTTACCCACCTTGAGCACATCCATGCCCCAGCTGGCCCGATCATGGTAACTCGTTTTGGTATCCCTTCCCACCTGGTCCATCACCATGCTGGTTGTGGTCTTTCCCCAGATGTCCTTACCGTTGCGTACATCGAAATACAGTCGGAACCCAACTTTATCGTTCTCCCAGGCTGGCCCTTCCGTAAGGAAAGGCGGCAGTTTGGTAACCGCAAAATCCGTAGCCGGCTGCCCCGGAGGAACGGAATCGATCCGCAGATCCGGTCCAAAGCTGTTATCCGCCTGTTTACGCATATGACGGACATGTGCGCGCGGTGCGCCAATAGACACAACCTGATCGGTTATGCTAACCAAAATAGCTTTACTTTCATTCGGCTGAAAGTTCAGGAGCAGAGCGGCTTCGTCCCACTGGCCATCGTTGTTCAGATCATCCAGCTGAACGGGGATCAGCTCCCCGGTGGTATACGCCACGGAAAGGTATTTACCCGATGGCACCTTCAGTCCTTTGCGCTCCAGGGACGTGCGGAAAAGTACAACAGGCTCATCGGCACGAACCATGGATAGTGGATTGCTGAAACGCAGTTCCAGAGTGGATTGTGCGGAGGCAGACAGCGAGATGGAAACAGCTGCAATACCAACCAAAAGAGTTACTAGTTTCATAAAAGACGTTTTAGGAAGATCAGTTTTTCATGCCGGCCTTATAGCCTTTGATCGCGTAATATAAGATATAGAGATAGCAGGGTATCATCAGCACAAAGAAGACCAGCTGGAATCCATAAACATCTTTATAGGCGGCGAAGAGTTTGGGGATGATGGCACCACCAGCGATACCCATAATAAGGAGGGCCGATCCTTTTTCGGTGAATTTACCCAGGCCGGTGATGGCCAGCGGGAAGATGGCGGGCCACATGAGGGCGTTGGCGAGGCCGAGGGCTGCCACAAAGGCCACGGATACATATCCTTTGGTGAGGAAGGCCGCTACTGTGAACGCGATGCCCAGGAGGGCCGAGTATTTCAGGGCGTTTTGCTGGGAGAGATATTTGGGGATGGCGATGAGGCCGATGATATAGCCCAGCAGCATAGCGGCGAGAGTGTAGGATGTATAGTAAGCGGTTTCTTCGGTGGGGATCTTAAACCCCTGTCCGTAAGTGCCAATGGCATCTCCGGCCATTACTTCCACGCCCACGTACACGAAGATGCAGAGCGCGCCCAGGAGCAGGTGCGGGAATTGGAGGATGCTGGTAGCTTTGGACTGATCCGCTCCTGCATCGGCAGAAACATTCACTTCGGAGGAGCGGATTTCCGGGAGGGAGGAGTTCCAGATCCAGATACCCAGTACCACGAGCAGGACCGCCATGATGGCGTAGGGTGTGTAGATCTTAGCGGCGAAGGCGTCGAGGATCGCATCTTTGGCGGCGGCATCGGGAGCGGCGGCTACCTGTGCTTCGAGGTTAGAAACCCCTTTCAGCACAAAGGCCGTGAGCACGATCGGGCTGATGATGCCGGCGATCTTATTGCAGATGCCCACGATGCTGATGCGGCGGGCGGCGCTTTCGATGGGACCGATGATGCTGATATAGGGATTGGAGGCGGTTTGCAGGAGGGAGAGTCCGGAGCCGATGACGAACAGACCGGTCAGGGAGAGCGAATAGTTGCGGACGGTAGCGAAATGGCCGAACAGGAAGGTACCTGCTGCCATCACGCCGAGGGCGAAGGCCATGCCTTTTTTCATCCCGGTTTTTTCGAGGATCCAGGAAGACGGCAGGGCCAGAAAGAAATAGGCCAGGTAGAATGCGGTGGTCACCATGAAGGCTTTGGAATCTGTATCAAGGGCAAAGGCCAGTTTCACGAAGCTGATCAGCGGACCGTTGAGCCAGGTAACGAAGCCGAAGACGAAGAAGAGAACAGCCATGATGACCATGGCGGAGGAGTTGTTTT
>CANHUD010000162.1 GCA_947463665.1 Sphingobacteriales bacterium | reverse complement strand
TATCCTTATACTGCACGATGGACGCACCTTCCACGCATTCCCCTTCCCAGGGGTATTCCGGTTTCAGGATAGGCGCATCGGTCAGCTGTGTCCATTGCTCTCTGTTGAAGTTAGTAGTTAGCGGCGCGGAGGCTACGCCCTGCATTTGGATCTTGTAGGCGGAATCGCGGGTGGCAAAATAGAGCAGGTAGCGATCGCCGAAGGGGAAGACTTCTGCATCAATGGCGCGACCGCAGTTCCAATTCCCTGTTGGGCGGAAGATAGGGTTGGTGGGGTTTCGGGAGAACCGGATGCCATCATCGGAAACGGCATGGCAGATCGCGTCTTTCGGACCGTTGCCGTAGGTCTGGTAGAAGAGATGGACCTGCTGGCCGATGACCAGCGCACAGGGGGCGGCCAGTCCGTTTTTTTCCGGTTCGGTTTCCGGGGTGATCTCCGCGATTTTTGTCCACCGCTTCAGATCCCGGCTTTCCGAAATGCCGATGCCCAGACCTTTTACCGGATGGGATTTGTCTTTATGTGCCGGAAGCGTGTAATACATCAGATATCTACCGTTGAACTTCACCACATGCGGATCTTTGGAGAAGGGGCGGCCCAAACGGGTGGTGTCGCCAAAGAGCATGGCCGGAGGTTTCTGGGCCATGCATATGCTAGCTATGAAGGATAGTATGACCGAAAGGGTAAGCGTTTTATGCATGCAAATACATTTTGGTAATGATAAGGCGGGCGATTCTGGCGTTCTTTTTTAGGATTCTATAGGGAAAGTATGATAAATTTTGGTAATTCTAACACACGCTTTCCAGGTACAAGTTATCTTTACAACCTCTCAATCATTCGATATGAACCGTTTGCATGTTCCCATTCTGGTCTTATTTCTGGCAGGAATCCTTTCCTTTTGCAGTACTCCGAAAGTACCCGCTCCTATCGTTACACAGGAAACCCCGCCGCAGCTGGACATCACTACTATACTAACCGGATTCGATATTATATGGGGAATGGATTTTCTTCCCGGGGGCGATATCCTGTTTGGAGAGAAGCGTGGGCGTTTATACCGCCACAGCAACGGAATCACTACTGAGATCACGGGATTTCCTTCGGTTCGCAATACGGGTCAGGGTGGGCTGCTGGACATTCGGGTGCATCCCGATTATGCCACCAACGGCTGGATCTATGCCAGTTATGCGGCAACGGGATCGAGCGGAAGCGGAGAGTTGAGGGTGGTGCGGTTTAAACTTATCGGCAACACCGTGAGCGGTGTGGAAACGATTTTTCAGTCGGGCGATGGCAATACCTGGAACGGGCATTACGGATCGAGGATCGCGTTTGATAAGGATCGGATGTTGTATCTGAGTATAGGAGAAGGAGGGACCGGGAGTTTCGGAGGGCCATCGGCCTCCAATAGAAATTCAGCTGATGTGGGGTCTAACTGGGGAAAGATCCACCGGTTGACCGACAGAGGGGCTGTTCCGGCGGATAATCCGGTTTTGCCGGGACGTACGGCACCGACGACTGTTTTTGCGTATGGCGTGCGCAATCCGCAGGGGATGTTGTTCCATCCGGAGACCGGGCAGTTGTGGGAATCGGAGCACGGGCCCAAGGGAGGAGATGAACTGAACATCATTACGAAGGGATCGAATTACGGATGGCCGTTTTATTCGCTGGGCGTGAATTACAATGGGAGCAGCATTTCGCAGGGGCATACGGCGCCGAATATTACGGAGCCTTTGTTTCAGTGGACACCTTCGGTAGGAACGGCGGGTATGGCCTTTATTACGGATGCATCGTTCAAAACATGGAAAGGCAATCTGCTGGTGGGGGCACTGGCTTCGCAGAAAGTATACCGATGTGTGGTGGATGGTCAGAAGGTAGTGTCTTCTACGGAAGTGCCCGGTATAACCGGAAGGGTTAGGCATGTGGCCGCTGCACCCGATGGATCAATCTATGTATCGATTGAGAGTCCGGGCCGGCTGGTGCGGATACGGGCGAAGTAGAGGGGAAGGATAAGCTGCTGGCAGATCGAATGCTGGGTGTTATGGCTGGGCAATCGGAAGGGGTAGAGAAACTAGTGCAGGCTTCTTTTCAGAGTGAGGGGATCAGGAGGGATTACTGGCAGTGTTACCAGCGCAGGTTGAATCGATTGAGGAGATGAAGGGCTGAAGGAAAGGTAATTCCAAAACAAACGGGAGTAACCAATAAAAAAAAGGCAGGACGAATGCTACTAGAACAGACTTGGGATGAAATGCCTGTGTGACCTGATTCTCTGATCAACCAAAATGGGCTTTTCTGTGGCAGTTTGGACAAAGGACTTCTGTATTTTCTAGTGTATCCTCTCCACCGACAGACAGAGGTATGGTATGATGTACTTCCAGATACGGACTGTTGTTGCTGCTCCTGATAAATGGGGCCGGTTGTTTGCAGCGCTCACAGATACCATTTGCACGTGCAAGAACTTCGGCAACTATATATTGATTACGGGAATAGATGGTTTGTACAACCTGAATTTTTTCAGGCTTGGGGTTCATTAGGCTGATCCTGGCCAGACGCTCTGCAGAAGAAAGCGAACTTGCTTCTCTCAATCGCTCTTTTTCCAAGGACTGAATATCCTCAAAGGAGTAGTTCTTTGTATTTGAGGTGCGATTAAGACTTTGTAGATATTCAAGCACACCCAGAGAATGGGCGTTTTTCATATTATTTGTATGGGGTGTATGAACGGATGCTCTAATCAGACAATCATTCGCTTCTTTTAGAGAAGGAAGAATATCAACCTGTTCGTTTGTTAGCACTACTCCTAGCGAGTCCGGAACGGATAAGAGCAAATCATCCAGATCATTCGGATTTTGAGCATGTGTAAGTAAATTATTTTTATACCCTACATAGCTGACAGACAGCTTCTTTAATGCTTGAATTTTTTTTAGAGATTCTCTGTTGCATACCACCAACAGGCTATTCGGTCTTAATTCTATGCAGTATACCTTGCCGCTGTTGAAACGAAGAAACTTCCCTTCTTTATCCAGATTCAGATTCCATTTTCCAGGATTTATTGTTTGCGCATACTCTATCGCCTCCAGAATGAATTGAGCAAATACGTTTCTTATTTCCGGATCAGGAAAGCATGATTCGATAAAAGTTTTCGCATGTTCTGGATTTGATCGGTCTATTTTAGACATTTGTATTTAAGGTGATTTTTACGATATTTCATGATTTTTAGCCTCCGAATAAGGTAACAAACTTATAGATCTTCCTTTTTCCCAAAAAGTTTCTTGTATTGATTGAGCGTCATATAACTACTGTAACTTAATATACCATTGCTGTACCATTTCATTTGCATGGATGATACGCCCATCATGCGTTCAAACCCTAATATGAGTTTGCCATTCTTTAATGGAATTTCGACATCCTTCCTTTCTTTTGATTCCATGTTGTTTTTTATAATTGAGTACAGTTTCTCAAAATCACCTCCCGTTTCATTGAATGAAAAATATTTTATATCACTTATAGTCTGGTATTTTGCATTATCGAAAAATATGGTGTAGGTGGTATCTTTTTCCTTTGACACATACCGAACACATTTTGCACGAAATGCTCCTGCCTGCCTGATCTCGCCAATCAGGGTTTCCTCGAATTCTTTGTCTTTTTCTTCTATTGGGTTGATCTGACTATATGTGTCTAATGTCATAAGCCCGAGAAGGAATGCGAATAAGTGTCTTTTTTTCATAAGTCTTAATTTTTTATAGATTGAAACCAAAGAAAATAAGCTTTTTTGTCAAATTAGGTCAAACTTATTTTTTACCTGACAAAAACCCGTTTTAAGGTCTAAATGCTCTATTTTGAAGGGAAACACCAGTGCAACTTTTCTTTTTAAAATCTCCCTTTGCCCATAATACCATAATAAGTTAAATTTGGTGACCCAGCCCAGCCGTTGCTACTCACCATAAGGGCAGGGAGACTGAAAAACGCATGATCAACCAAAATGCCGAACAAACTTTTTATTTGGCATCTAATACAAGAATGGCAGAGGCAAGATCTATTATTGAAAAATTTTACAATTAAATGATCCCAGATTTTCAAACCCTTATGTTACCATTGTTACGGGTAGTATCCGATGGAGGCGAGCACAGAGTACGAGACATTGTGGATCACCTTGCCATTGAGTTCAAGGTGTCTGAAGATGAACGCCGGGAAATGCTTGACAGCGGTGCACAGGCGATTTTTGATAACCGTGTAGGTTGGGCACGGACCTATCTGAAAAAAGCGGGCCTACTAGATTCACCGAGGAGAGCGGTGTTTCAGATAACAGATGCTGGTAGGGATGTGTTGAAACGCAATCCTGCAAAAATTGATATCAAGTTCCTCCGACAGTTCCCTTTGTTTTTAGAATTCAATAGTATGTCTAAAGAGAATCCAGAAACAGAGGATATTCAAACCACTGACGTTTCCATCCAGACTCCGGAGGAGCGGATGAATCTTGCATACCAGCAGATTCGAAAATCGTTAGCTTCTGAATTGCTGGGTCAGGTAGTTTCGGTTACGCCCTCATTTTTTGAGCGGATTGTGGTGGAATTGCTGGTTAGGATGGGGTATGGCGGTTCCATTCAGGAAGCGGGAAAAGCGATTGGTAAAAGTGGGGATGAAGGGATCGATGGTACGATCAAAGAAGATCGGCTGGGGTTGGATATCGTGTATATTCAGGCGAAACGCTGGAAACCCGGTAATGTGGTTGGCAGGCCGGAGTTGCAGAAGTTTGTAGGAGCACTTGCGGGGCAGGGAGCAAAGAAAGGGATATTTATAACTACCTCCAGTTTTACCAAAGATGCACTGGAGTACACGCCGCGCAATGAAACTAAGATCGTACTGATAGATGGGGAGCAACTTGCTCAGCTGATGATTGATTACAATCTGGGATGTACCAGCCAGCAAATTTATGAGGTTAAGAAAATCGATAGTGACTACTTTGAAGAGGGGTAGGCTGATTGAGATTTTTTCTAATCTTAATACACCCTTTTACAGATAATAAGTGCATAGTTTCCTGGCCGGTAGTAACGTTTTAGTGGTCATTTTCTTTTACTGGTTAAATTGTACGTTTCTTTATCCGCCCGTAATTTGCCAGTGAAAACCGGGTTTTACCAAAGACTTTACACGTATGGGCGCACGTATAACAATCGACTGGATCAACATTCCTGGCGGAACATTTTTAATGGGAAGTCCGGATACGGAACTGGACCGAAATGAAGATGAAAGGCAGCATGAGGTAAGGGTTTCATCGTTTCGGATGAGCCGCTATCCGATTACGTATGCACAATACGATGCATTTTGTTCTGCTACCGATAGGCCATTGCCGGATGACCAGGGATGGGGTAGGGAGGATCGGCCGGTTATCAATGTGAACTGGTTTGATGCATCGGCCTTTGCTGAATGGGCAGGAGCGAGGTTACCCACTGAGGCAGAATGGGAATATGCCTGCAGGGCTGGAACATCCACGCCCTTTCATACCGGGCTTAGTCTGCATACTGACCTCGCCAATTTTGATGCTAATGATCCGGCATATCCATTTATTGGTAAAACATTGCCTGTAGGCAGTTTTCCGCCCAATCCCTGGGGATTATATGATATGCATGGAACCGTTTGGGAATGGTGCCAGGATGGGTATGGTGATTACAGCAATAGCATTCCGGCTGATGGGATATTTCGCGTGATGC
>CANHUD010000161.1 GCA_947463665.1 Sphingobacteriales bacterium | reverse complement strand
GCGCACAACTGTCCATTGTCTGTTTCTTCAATCCATTTTTCATCCAGGAGGTTTCGAAGGAGGTTCATCAATACTTCTGTGGGAGCCCATCCGGTTTGGATGATTTCATCCATGGAGCAGTTTTTGCCAGCCAGAAGATCCATTATCTTTTCCGTCAATTCAGATGCCCGGAGCTGTTGTTTTTGTTTAGTACAGGCATCGCATTGATTGCAGGGGATCGTATCATCACCAAAATATTGGCAAAGCAGTTGTGTTCGGCAGACATCCGTTTGGCCGATATAACGGATCACAGCGTTTATCCGGTTCACATACGCCTCTTTTCTCTTTTGATATTGCTCAAAATTGATGTAAAGGTCTTCTGTTTTGACTCTGTTCTGTAACATTCTGATTTGCGGAGTATCGCGGCGTGGTTCATAGTGAATGATTCCTTTTGCCTGCAGCAATTGCAACAGGGAGCGAACCTGATCTTCTGGTTTGCGAAGGATCTTGCAAAGCTGACGTTCAAAAATAGAGGTAGGCTGATCCCAGATACCACCGTACGTGCGGAGCAGGGCTTTAACCATGGGTTCGATCTCGGGATACGATGTTTCCGCCCATTCCAGGGTATTCCGGTCTGTGGTGAAATGTAATTTTGACGGAATGAACATCTGGTCGCTCATCAGCAGGATCCGTTCCTGTTCCAGCGCCTGCAATGCATAGGTTGCCATGACCGGGTTCAGCGAGAATCGTTTCGTGAATTCCATCAGGTCGAAATCGAAGAATCTGCCTTCTCCTATGCCGGCGGCGAGTCCGAAGTAGTTGCAAATGCTTTCATAGGTTTTTCGTATTTCAGCGATGGACGGGTAGCGGATTTCCGGAAGCTGCCGAAGTTCCGGGGCGGTCTGGTCATCGGTTAGCAGAATGGCCCAGGCCAGTTCACCATCGCGGCCTGCACGACCAGCTTCCTGGTAGTAGTTTTCCGGTGAATCCGGGCAGTCGATGTGAATAACCGTACGTACATCCGGCTTATCGATTCCCATACCAAATGCATTGGTACAGACGATGAACCGGACGTTTCCTTTTATCCAGTTGTGTTGTCGTTCGTTCCGCACCTCCTGCGGCAACCCTGCGTGGTAGAAATCGGCCGATATGTTTTCGCCTCTGAGAAGGTCTGCAATTTCCTGGGTACGTCTCCTGCTTTTACAATACACGATGCCGCTTCCCTGCGCTTTTTTCACCAGCCGGATCAGCATATGCAACTTAGAGGGCGTGTGCATCACATGGTAAGAAAGGTTACTTCGGGCAAAGCTGCCGGCAAATATCCGGTCTTTTTGCCGGAACTGAAGTTGTGCCATGATGTCCTGCTGTACTTCCGGAGTGGCGGAAGCCGTGAGTGCCAGAATCGGTACTGCCGGTTTATGTTTTCTGATGCGGGCGATTTCCAGATAAGCCGGCCGGAAATCATAGCCCCACTGGGAAACGCAGTGCGCCTCATCCACTGCAATAAAGCTGACCGGCATGGCCGGCAGATACTCCAGAAACTGGGAAGATAATAACCGTTCTGGTGAGCAATAGAGAAATTTAAAGGAGCCGGTAATGGCTTTCTGAAGGGTTTCGCTGATGGCCTGCCTCGACATGCCTGTGAACAGGTGAAGGGCGGGGATGTTTTTGGCAGCAAGATTTTCGACCTGGTCTTTCATCAGGGCGATGAGGGGGGAGACCACGATGCAGATACCTTCCTGTGCGAGTGCCGGCACCTGGAAGCAGATCGATTTTCCTCCGCCTGTGGGCAGTAGCGCAAGTGTATCCTGCCTGGTTAGTATGGAGCGGATGATGTCTTCCTGAAGCGGACGAAAGGCATTGTATCCCCAGTATTGAGTGAGTATGGATGTGGGCGATACGGTTTCTTTAGCCATCAGGTAATTTTTTTCACATAGAGCCGTAGGGAGTTAGCTGCCAGCACCACATCACTGAGGCCCATAGCCAGTGCTGCCATGCCGGGAACGAGGAAGCCGAAGGCAGCAATGGGAATAGCGATGATGTTATAGAAAAATGCCCAGAACAGGTTTTGTTTGATAGTGAGGTAGGTATGTTTGCCGAGGCCCAGTGCTTCGGGTAGTTTTCGTAAGCCATGCTGCATAAGTACTACATGTGCGGATTGCATGGCAATCTCAGATGCTTCGCTGAGCGAAATACCGATAGTGGCTTTTGCCAGGGCAGGGGCATCGTTGATGCCATCACCCACCATAGCTGTAGGAATTTTTTTATTTAGGGTTTCAATTTTTTCCAGTTTCTGAGCCGGACTTTGTTCTGCAAATACCTCATCGATGCCCAGTTCAGCAGCCATTTTCTGGCAGCGTTCCTGATGGTCGCCACTGAGCAGCACCGTTCGGATGCCGTTCGCTTTGAGTGACCGGATCATCTGAGGAACTTCTTCCCGCAATTCATCTTCCAGATCGATTACACCGATCAGGACATCATTTTTGGAAACATACACACTATGCCGGGTTTCGGTAAGCTGTGTGTGGGTGGTCTGGTAAGAGCCGGCCGTGTATACATCACCGGCAGCATCAACAGCTTTCATCCCTCTTCCCTTTATTTCTTCCACATTTTTCCAGCGAATGTCCTGCTTCATTTTCCACTGTGCGGAAACAGAGCGTGCGATGGGATGGTTGGAATATTTTTCCAGGGAGAAGACCAGTTGTTTGAACGATTCTTCGGTCAGGTTTTTATCGAGTATCTGGAAGGAGGCGATCCGAAACTTACCGGTGGTAAGTGTTCCGGTTTTATCGAAGACTACCTGACGGATGTTCCGGAAATTTTCCAGACTGGTGGCATTCCGGTACAGGATACCGTTGCGGGCACCGCGTCCCAATCCTACCGCAATGGCTGCGGGAGTGGCGAGTCCCATGGCACAGGGACAGGAAATAACGAGTACAGCGATGCTGCGCATAAGGGCCTGGGTGAAATCGCCCAAAAAGATCCAGTTGCCGGCGAGGGTAAGGATGGCCAGTCCGATCACCACCGGAACGAAAATGGCACTGATCTTATCGGCCAGCAGCTGAACAGGAGGTTTTTCACCCTGAGCCTGCCGGACCATCCGCAAAATATTGGACAATACCGTGTCATCCCCGGTTGCGGTAACCATGGCTTTGACCACACCATTTTCCATGAGGCTGCCACCGATGAGGGTATCTTTGGGTTGTTTTCGGACCGGGATGCTTTCGCCGGTGAGCAGGGCTTCACTTACCTCGCCTTCTCCGGAAAGGATCCGGCAATCGATCGGGATTTGTTCACCCGTTTTGATCAGAAGTAGATCGCCAACTTTAAGCTGGGTGTTTTCTATGGGGAATACCACTTCCTGGTGCTGATCATCAAAGGCGATCATGTTGGCCATGACCTTTTGTGAGCTGGCCAGTTTCTGAAGGGCTTTCTGGGTGGACGCTACAGAGGCATCTTCCATATGGTTGCCCAGGAATACAAGGGTGATGATGGTAGCAGCGGTTTCATAGAAAAGATAATCCGGTCCCAGATCAAGTAGTGAACCCACCAGGCTGTAGATGAAGGCTGATGTGGCCCCGAGGGCTACCAGCACATTCATGTTGGGCATACCGTTGCGTAAGCTTTTTACAGCGCTTTTACCGAAGAACTGCATACCAACAATATATACCGGCAGGCAGAGTGCGAGTTGAATCCATGGATTCATAAGCCAGTGCCATTGCAGCCAGTTGTGAAGCATATGCAGCATCAGGATGGCCGTAAAGGGCAGGCAGAAAAGGAAACGCCTGAAGTGGTTGTACAGCCAGGGACGGGCAATATTCTCAGTGGATTCTCCTTTTCCTGCCACCAGATAACCGAGGTCATGAATACCTTTTTTGAGGGATTCTGTGGATACACCTTCTACCAGCTCAAAAGAAACCTCTCCATCAATTGGATTGACCTTAATGTTTTGCTGTCCCTGATTTTCCAGATATTTCCGGATGGTAAGGGCGCAGTTGGCGCAGGTCATACCTTCTACTTTCCATTGAACGCTTTCCATACCTTAAAGTTACGATATCCGGTAGCTAAAATGACAGGTGCCGGTTGATTTAAGTGATTCTCACTACCTTGTAGCTTCAATGGGAGAAATTTCTTTTCGATATGATTTATCTGCCATCCGGGAGGCAGGCCGGTGGCTGTGGGAGGCGATGGGGGCACACCGTGTGATAGCACTTCACGGACAGATGGGCGCAGGGAAAACCAGTCTTGTCTATGCCATCTGTGGAACACTGGGTGTAAGGGATGCGGTGAGCAGTCCTACGTTCTCGCTGATCAATGAATATGAAATCCCGGGAGGCGGACGGATCGTACACATCGATCTGTACCGGATCCGCGATGAAGAGGAGGCCCTTCAGGCAGGCATGGAAGATGTATTGTTTTCCGGGGCCTGGTGTTTTGTGGAATGGCCGGAACGGGCACCCGGTATTTTTCCGGAAGACACCCTGCATGTAACCCTTTCGGTTAATGAAGATCAAAGTCGGACCATCCGTATAAATTCGTAACTTACCTCAGAATATTCTATATGTCCAGCGGTAAACCTATAGTCAGCGCGTCTTTTCAGTATGAAACATTTGAGGAAACCCTTGATGTGCGGCCGGGTCAGCAGCCTTTGTGGATCGGCCTGCCTAGGGAGACAGATTTTCAGGAGAACAGGATATCTCTTACTCCGGATGGGGTGGCTGTGCTTGTCAACAATGGCCACAGAGTGGTGGTAGAGCACCGGGCAGGCGAGGGGGCTCATTATTCCGACAAAGATTACAGTGAGGCCGGTGCACAGATTGTGTACGATAAAAAAGAAGTGTTTGCCTCTGCCATCATTATCAAATCAGCACCGGTAAGTGAGGCAGAAACCGAGTTGCTGCGCCCCGAACAGATTCTGATATCGCCCATACATCTTCCGGTGATGAAAACGGAGATTCTGGAAAAGATGATGGAGAAAAAGATCACGGCTCTTTCTTTTGAGAATATGAAGGATGATTCCGGTCATAATCCCATCGTTCGGAGTATGAGTGAGATTGCGGGCAGTGCGGTAATGCTGATCGCCGGACAGTATCTTTCGAGCTTTAACCAGGGCAAAGGGGTATTGTTGGGTGGAATATCCGGCATACCGCCTACCAAGGTGGTGATAATTGGTGCCGGGATTGTAGGGGAATATGCGGCCAGAACGGCACTGGCAGTAGGGGCCAGTGTCAAGATATTTGATAACAATATCTACAAGCTGAAGCGTTTGCAGAATAATATCGGGGCTCGTTTATGGACGTCTGTCATCGAGCCCAAAATACTGTCTAAGCAGCTGAAGACCTGTGATGTGGCAGTAGGTGCTTTATCGTCGTCAACAGGAAGAACTCCCATTGTAGTAACAGAAGAGATGGTGGCGATGATGCGGCCGGGCAGTGTGATTGTAGATGTGAGTATTGATCGGGGTGGTTGTTTTGAGACATCGGAAGTGACTTCTCACGAACGTCCGGTAATCCGGAAATTTGATGTCATTCATTACGGTGTTCCCAATATACCATCGGGTTTTGCACGAACAGCCTCCCAGGCCGTTAGTAATGTGCTGATGCCTTTATTGCTGGAGATCAGTGAGGAGGGCGGTCTGGAGAAACTGGTGTGGCATAAGTTTAATATCCGGAACGGGGTGTATGTTTTCAGGGGTGCCCTTACTAATTTTCATTTAAGTCAGCGGTTTAACCT
>CANHUD010000160.1 GCA_947463665.1 Sphingobacteriales bacterium | reverse complement strand
CAGTGCAGCAGTTGTACCACTTTATTGGCCTCATCCCTGTTCCGCTTATACGTTGGATCGTAGGAAGATGGAATAAACAATCGTCTGGAACTGGCCAGCAATGGATTGGATGCAATGGCCATGCTGATATGCTGGAGCTGGCTACGCTGGAGATCCTGTCCAATCACCAGTCGGTTCCCATACCAGGGGTTCACCAGGGATGCGATCTCCTCATGCATCCGGTAATGTTTTTCCAGCATACCCCAGGCATGGTCCCAGCCATTTTTACCCGCCTGTCGAATCAGTCGCTCAAAAAGTGAAACACCCAGATGTTTCCACTCCTGATCAAAATGCCTGAGGAAAGATGCATCCTGCATCACTACCGGTGGCAACTGGTTCTGATCACCGATGAGTATAAACTTCCGGAAACGACAGACCAGACCGGCGATCTGTGGTTCCGTCAATTGCGATGCTTCATCTACGATCAGGGTTCCAATTTCCGGAATCAGTTGGAACAACGCATCTACTTTTCCGGCCATAGTTGCCACTGTAGACACAAAAACTTTGTGTTGCAACATAAAGTTTCGGGCACCTTCGATATCACCCTCCCGGCAAAAGTTCCGGAGCTGCATTTCCGCACCGGAGTGCCTGGATCCCAGTTTCAGAAAAGGGATCGATCTCCTGCCAAGTTGCTGTACAATCTCTTCCACAGCACGATTTGTGAAGGCCACCACCACCACCGATTCACCTTTTTCCAATACCCGGCGAACTATTTCGGTTAGTACCCTGGATGTTTTACCGGTTCCCGGAGGTCCCTGGATCAGAAAATATTCAGGAGCGGCAACGGCCTGCTCCACGATTCGTTCCGCTGTATCTTCGGAATAGACGGCAGGACCTGGCAGCACCGGCGGCTGCCTGCCAAAAAAAAGCGCCTGGCGATGCTTATCCGCTGTCAGGATCCTGAAAAGATCTGCAGCACTTGTCCAATAGGATTTATCATACAGATCGGGTTCTATCACCCAGTGTGTATGTTCATCGAAATAGGAACGGCTTATCTGCCCGTGATTCAGCCCTATAATAACCTTATTGGTGCGTATATCTTCCAGACGACCCTTTATAAACTGCTGCTGCATAGGCTTCAGCTCGTCGCCGGATTTCGGATAAAACAGTACCATATCCCCTGAACGAAAACTGTGTTCAGCCGGTGTTCGCTTCAGTACAATACGCATGCCATCTTCAGAAATATCATCAATAACCAAATCGGTTATTATGCTGAATGTGGCTTTTTTATCATCTTCGGATTTTCTCCAGAGTGCGGCAAATCCATCCACCTGATCTTCCCGATCTGCTGAACTATAGGCCCCGGTTCGGGCACAAAGGAATTCCCGGCAGAGAAAACCAATGTATTGCCGGTAATATGTTTTTGTAAATTCATCGGCAGATAACCAGGCCTGTTCAAAGGTCCTGAAATGAGCTGCATGAAAAGAAGGGAGGCCAGCGGCGGCAGTGCTGTTGATCAAATCGAAAACGGATACATCATTTTCTGCCATCCGGAGCAGATAATGGATCACCTCGTTGCGCAGACGGAGGAGCCGGTGTTCTGCCAGGTGATCATTGGACACATCGCGCAGCGGATTTTCCGTTGCCCTTGAGTAGAAGATCACGGAGGAACCAGTGCGTTCCGGACCAAAAGCTGAGCGCAGCAGGAGATTGTAGCCGGTAACCTGCATTTTGTGGGAGATGCGGCTGCCAACCGGCAGGGGACTGCCACTCTTTAACTCCAGAATATCTTTGGCCGCGGGTTTATCAGGATCTTCCAACATACAATCGAGCCGCCCCTGTATACCATAGCGGTCCGACATGAACGAAGGTTCTATGCGTACCGGACGTTGTTTGATCCGGGCTGCCTGATCCAGTATGTTCTGCCAGTGATGCTGCCGGATGTCCGAAAAGATTTTCAGCAATTCTTCTTTTCCGTACACAGCAGCCTGAAAAGCCTGTTCGCCTGCCGCTTCCCGAAAGGTCTGTTTCAGTTCCGGCTGCTCCATCCGTACGGCGGCATCGAAAATGGCATTGACCATTGATCCGGTAAACAGGGCGGGGCCCGGTTGCTGGGGGAGCAGTTTTCTGACAATGTACAACAGAGGAGCATCCTCTTTAAAATCAAAACATTCAGCCAGTTCACTGATATCCAGCAGAATATCCGGTTCCAGAATCAGTAAAGTCTGGGAACTGGAAGTGAAACGGGTATCTGTTATTTTTTTCACCTGCAACACACGCAACGTCTGAAAAGGTTTCAGCAGGGGATGCAAATAGGAGTGGCGGATCGTTTCTCCATCCGGGAGTTCCAGTGTGATTTCTCCCAAAATCGGGTCCATACCAGTGAGCTGAAACATTACCACGCTGTTACGGATCTGGAGCGGACCGATGGAAAGGATACAGAGACGGAGATCAGCAATGTCAGCTGAATCAGGAGCAGCTACTGCTTCAAAAGGGCGGACAGACTCCAGCCTCGCCTGTAAAGATGCCGGAACCGGAGTGGCTGACAGGAAGGAAAGACCTTCCGCAACAGCTCTGATACAGGCAAAAAATACATGTTCTTCTACGGAAACAGTATGGCTGGAATGCCCGGTCAAATGGCGATGGGCCTGGTCCAGCTGAAGCTGCAGAGAAGCCGGAACCTGGTATTTATCCGCCCCATACTGCATCCGGGCAAAGAGCGTATCAAAATATCGGTCCTCGCCACGCGTTATTTCTCCATAGAGAGCGTCCATCACGAGCCTGGTCTCATGAAATGAATGAATGGCAGGATGATCGAATGCTTCAGCCAGTCGCTGAAAGAGGAAGGAAACGAGTTCCGGACGCATGGGAGGAAAGATTCAATTGAAAAAACGAAGTTCGTAATTTGAGAAGGGATTTTTCCGTTATTCCCTGTTAAACTTTTGATGGAAATACCTGTCTAAGCCGTCAGTTTAGCGTTTCTCAAATGACTATATTGCACATCACTCATCAGTTTTCATAATCATGCGCAGATCCGGATTGTTTTTTCTTTTCCTGCTGATAGCGTTCACGTCATTTTCACAGGATTTTTCCAATAGAGGTCGGGAGTTTTGGATACCTTATTCGTACCATGTGGCGATGAAAGGTGCCGCTACAAATCTTTCCATGACGCTTTACATAACGTCGGATGTTACCACCACGTACAAAGTAGAAGTTTTTGGAGGGGCTGTTATTCAGTCAGGAACCCTGAATGCCGGGCAGGTAGTAACCTGCGTCGTTCCCAACACGTATATGCTTACCACTGCCGGATTATTCAGCGATAAAACCGTACGCGTAGAAGCCGATAAGAACATCGCAGTATACTCATACATCACACAATCGGCTGTAAGTGGAGCTACGGTTTGTTTGCCTACCAATGTATTAGGCAAAGAGTACGTATCGATGAACTATACGCAGGTTTCCAATGAATCCGGATCCAACTCCTACTTTACCATCATAGCGGTAGAAGACAATACAACGGTGGAAATCATACCCAGTGCCACTACTACGGCAGGATGGGTTCCCGGCAGTGTGAATACCATCCAGATGAAGAAAGGGGAGATCTACCAGGTTCTGGGGCGCGTTCAGAGTACTGCTACCAGCGGACTGTGGTTAGGGGATGACCTGACCGGTTCAAGGATACGCTCGGTTTCTACCGGAACGGAAGGTTGTAAACGCATTGCGGTATTCTCAGGAACAGGTAAGATCCGTATTGGGAGCAATTGCGGCAACAACAACTCATCAGACAATCTGTACCAGCAACTCTATCCCACCGCTTCGTGGGGCAAGAACTATCTGACGGTTCCCAGTTACAACCGAAATACCAATTTCTACCGGATCATAAAAAGTGCCCCAACTGCCAAAGTATTCCTGAATGGCACGGAGATTCCCGCAGCATCTTTCGTTAACGGTGTTTATCACGAGTTTACGAACACTACTCCCAACTCGATTACATCGACTGAACCGATTTCGGTTGCACAGTATTTTACTACCCAGGGCTGTTCCGGAAATGCAACTCCTTATGATCCGGATATGATCATCCTGAATCCGGTGGAACAGAACATATCCAACGTAACACTGGTCAGTTCCAATCTGGTAGCCGTCCCTATATCGAACCACCAGCACCACATTCATGTGATCATGCCAAAAGGAGGTACGGGTATTTCTTCCTTCAAATTTGACGGAAACCTGGTTCCTGCAACATCATGGGTCAATCACCCCAACAATCCAAATTATTCCTACCTGTATCTGAGCAACGTACAGCAGGGCTTTCACACCCTTACATCGGATTCCGGCTTTAATGCCCTTGCCTACGGATATGCCGGTGCAGAATCCTATGGATATTCCGCAGGTGCCAACGTGAAGGATCTTTATCAGTTCGTAACCTTACAGAACGCCAATGCCAGCGTACGTTTCCCCACTACCTGCCGGAACACGCCTTTTAAACTTTCCATGACCTTCCCTTACAAACCAACCAAGATCCGCTGGGTATTTGGCACGAAGCTCAACAATCTCGGATTTGCGGATACTACCATAGATGCTCCGGCGTTCGACAGTACCTACCTGATTGAAGGGAAGCCCGTGTACGAATACAGACTTTCCAGGCTTTATTCGATAAGTGTAGCCGACCGGTATACCATCCGGGTACTGGCTACTAACCCAACCAGTGATGGATGTGGAGGTGAGCAGGAAGTTGCACTGGATATGGAAGTACAGCCTACACCTCCGGCCGATTTCACCGCTACTGAAGTTTGTGAAGGCCTGGCTACACAATTCACCGATAAATCCAACCCCGGATCGGGCAGAACCATCCTTAAATCTTTCTGGGATTTTGGCAATGGACAAAACGCAGAGGGAACATCCGCCCAGCATACCTACGCAGATTCCGGAAACTATGTTGTAAAACACTCTTATATAACAGACATAGGTTGTGTATCTGAAGAAGCCAGCAAAACCATCCGCGTTAAACCTTTACCTACTGCGCTCATCAATGGCACAGATTCCGTTTGCCTGAATGATGCTGCTCCGCTGATCAGCTTTACAGGTGATTACGGAACGGCCCCCTTCACCTTTACCTATTCGCTAAACGGAGGATCTCCGGCAACGGTTACCAGTTCATCCGGGAATACGGCCACCGTTCCTGTACCCACCGCTACTTCCGGTGTTTACACCTATACCCTGCTGAATGTTAAGGAAGGCAGTACCAATGCCTGTGCACAGGACCAGGCCGGCGAGGCGGTGCTAACGGTCATGACCAAACCAGTAGCAGCCATCTCCGGCACCACAGCGGTCTGTGCCACCAGCGCAGCCCCCAATGTGACATTTACCGGAACAGAGGGTAAGTTGCCGTACACCTTCACGTATACGATCAATGGAGGAACGCCACAAACCATTACTACCACCAGCGGAAATACCGTAACGGTTGCGGCTCCTACCACCACAGCAGGAGTTTATACGTATGCACTGGTAAGCGTTTCCGACGGATATGGAACGCAGTGTCTCCAGCCGGCTACAGGTTCAGCCGTGATCACGGTCAATCCACTGCCCACAGCTACCATCACCGGAACCACCAGTGTATGTAAAAACACAGCAGAACCTCGTGTTCTTTTCACAGGAGGAAGCGGAACAGCTCCCTACACGTTTGCTTACAAAATCAATGGAGGAACCACACTTACTGTAACAACTGTAACCGGTGATACCGTATCAGT
>CANHUD010000159.1 GCA_947463665.1 Sphingobacteriales bacterium | reverse complement strand
ATTAACAGGTGATGAAATGTTAATGACTTGTTAGGTCGGCCATTGCCGATTTCCTTACTTTTGTGCAATCAAAAACTAAAAAAATCGCTTCACATGAGAATCTTGAAATTCTTAGGTGCAATGTTGCTGTTTCCTGCGGCTCTTTGGGCTCAGGTTACAACCAGTAACATCAATGGTGTGGTAAAGGATGCCACCGGAAAAGCTTTGGAAGGAGCTACGGTAACCGCCACGCACACACCATCAGGCACCCGGTATGTAACCGCGTCCAAAAAAGAAGGGGTATTCACTATTCCGAATGCCCGTATCGGAGGACCTTATAACGTAGTGGTCAACTACCTTGGCTTTCAACCAGTTACACTGGGGAACATCACCCTCTTACTGGGTGAGCCCTATTTTCTGGATGTAGTGCTAGGGGAAACTGCCACAACCTCCCTTCAGGAGGTAACGGTTATGGGTCGGAAACGCCGTATTGGTGCCGATAAGACCGGAGCCTCTACCAACATCGGTCTTCGCCAGCTGCAATCGCTTCCTACCATTTCCCGAAGCATCACTGATTTCACCCGCCTTACCCCCCAGGCGAACGGAACCAGCTTTGGCGGTCGTGACCCTCGTTTCAACAACATACAGGTGGATGGAGCAAACCTCAACAATAACTTTGGTCTGAGCAGCGATCCGCTTCCTGGTGGTGGAAACCAGCCCATTTCGCTGGATGCTTTCGAAGAGATCTCCATTAACCTCGCTCCTTTTGATGTACGCCAGGCTGGTTTTACCGGTGCCGGTATCAACGCGGTAACCAAGAGCGGTACCAACACTTTCAAAGGAAGCGCGTATGGTTATTTCCGCAACCAGAACTACAATGGCCGGAATGTTGGCGATCTGAAACTCGCCCCGGGAGCTCTCCAGAAAAACCAGACCTTTGGTTTTACGCTGGGTGGTCCAATCATCAAAAACAAACTGTTCTTCTTCGCCAGTGCAGAGCAGGAAACACGTGAATTCCCGGGTGTAACGTTCACTCCTACCGGTGGTTCCGGTCAGGGTAACATTTCTTCTACCCATGTGGATTCTCTCCGGAAGTTTTCTGATCATCTGAGAAGCAAATACGGATATGAAACCGGTGCGTTTGATAATTTCCCGAATTTCCAGGCAGAGAATACAAAGATTCTGGCTAAGATCGACTGGAACATCAGCGATGTTCACAAGCTGACAGCAAAGTACAATGAATTAATAAGCACCAACGATGCCGGTCTGAACGGATCCAGTGTACCAAACAACGGTGGTTTCACAGCTACAGGTGCTTCTGGTACCATCAGCCGTCTGCCGGTGAACCGATTCAGCCTTCAGTCTATGTCGTTCGCCAACTCCAACTTCTTCTTCAAGGATGTGGTACGGTCCGGCGCACTTGAACTGAATTCCAACTTCCGGGGTAAGTACTCTAACCAGTTGCTGGCCACTGTCACCAATATCAGGGCTACCCGCGGGTACAACACCCAGGTATTCCCGATGATCGACATTTTCAACGGTTCAGGTGTAAACTACATGAGTGCGGGTGTTGATCCGTTCACGAATAACAACGATGTGATCAACGACGTTTTCAGCGTTATCGATAACTTCACCTTGTATAAAGGTAAACACACGATCACTGCAGGTCTTTCGTATGAATACCAGAAAGTGGGCAACATGTTCATGCCTGCCTCACAGAGCTACTATGTGTTTAACTCTCTCAATGACTTCATTCAGGACAGAGCACCTATTTATTATGCTTACACCTACTCACTGGTTCCCAATAAACCGGCTGTTTACAGTGCAGAGTTGAAGATAGGACAGGCAGGTGCTTACATCCAGGATGAATTCGCGGTATCGAACAAATTCAAACTGATCTACGGTGTACGGGCAGACAAGCCTATTTTCCATGATCAGCCGTTGGAGAATCCTTCCATATCTGCTCTTCAGCTCCCCGACAGAAACGGAAACATGGTGAGCTACAACACAGGAGCATGGCCTAAGAGCTCTATTCTCTGGTCTCCCCGTGTAGGTTTCCGCTGGGATGTAAATGGCGATAAGAGCCTCATTATCCGTGGTGGTTCCGGTATTTTCACCGGTCGTATTCCATTCGTATGGTATACCAACATGCCCACCAACAGTGGTATGTACCAGTTTGGTGCCAATGTTCGTACAGGAGCACAACTGGCTAACTACAGATTCAATCCGAATCCGGATTTCTACAGGAATACATTCCCTTCTACAGCAGGAACTTCATTTCCTCCGAACATCGTGCTCATGGATCCCAACTTCAAATTTCCTCAGATTGCCCGTACGAATATTGCATTCGACCGTCAGTTTGACAAGGGATGGATGTTGACCATGGAAGCGATCATTACCAAGGATATTAATGCTGTTCGGATGCGCAACGCAAATCAGCGGGAACCGAACGCTCGTTTCACCGGATCTGATAATCGTGAGCGCTATCTCGCTTCTGCAGATCGTTCTATCTATAGCAACCTGACTACCGCTGTAGTACTGGAAAATACCAACAGGGGTGGTGGTGTATCATTTACCACTCAACTGAGCAAATCCAGTGCAAAAGGCATTTCCGGTTTCGCAGCCTACACGTACACCATGTACAATGATGTAACAGCGAACCCGGGTGCACAGGCAACTTCCGTTTGGAATGCCAACCCGGCCATAGGCACACAGAACAGTCTGGAAATGTACAATGGCCTGAATGTTCTTCCTCACCGCGTGATCGCTTCTTTGTCTTACCGCAAAGAATATCTGAAACACCTGGGAACAACCGTGTCCTTCTTCTATGAAGGCGCTGCTCAGGGACGATTCAGCTATTTCTATAATGGTGACCTGAACAATGACGGCAACAATACTACTGACCTTCTGTATGTTCCAAAAGATGCGAACGACATCATCTTTGTTGCACAGGCTGCCACTTCTTCTCTGAATGCGTACACTGCTCAGCAGCAGTTGGATGCCTTCATGCAGTTTGTAGAAAACACACCTTACCTGCGCAACAACAAGGGTAAATATGTACAGCGTAATGGTTCATTGCTGCCCTGGTACGATCGTCTGGACTTCAAGTTATTGCAGGATGTATTCACCAACATTGGTGATCGCCGCAACACGCTGCAGTTCAGCCTGGACATCCTCAACTTTGCGAACATGCTGAACAAAGACTGGGGTATCCTGAAACAAACTACGATTCGTAACCCGCTGGTTCCAGCAGGCCCTAATGCTGCCGGTCAGCCAACTTATCGTATGTCGCAGGTGAACCGCCAGCTGCCAACCACTCCATTTACAAACGTGAATTCATTCGCGAGTACCTGGAGCCTTCAGCTTGGTTTCCGTTACATCTTCTAACATAAAAAGTTAGTACAAATAAAATAGGCTGTCTCCATGAGGCAGCCTATTTTTTATTTATAACGGAAAGGCAAATCGTAGAAATTCAGGAAAGGCTCTTCCCCATGTGGCCACATCGTGCCTTCCATTTGGCAGTTCCAGATACTGCAGTTCTGCCCCTTTACAGTATCCAATGTTTTCCAGTTCCCGCAGGATATCCAGTGTATCATCTATGGAATCGATGATGCCGTTGCCGTTACGGTCCGACGTTTCATCCAGCGCACCTGCCTGAAAGAAAAAACGCTGCCCTTCACGGTAGGCCCGCTTTCGGATCTCGGCATGCATGATCCGGTCGCGACTTTCCTCATACCCATCATCCAGGGCTTTCGACCGCCACCAGAGGGCTCCGCTAAAAACACCGGCACAGGAAAAAAGATGCGGCTGCTTCCAGACCAGATCCAGTGCCATCAGCCCACCCAGTGAGAATCCGGCAAACGCTGTTTCATGAAACGGGTAATCATTTGATAGCTGTTGAATCCAGGGCATCAGCTCCATCGTTATGAACCGCCCATACGCTTCTGCCTTCGCTCCCCGTTGTAAATAATCAGGCACACCTGCCACACCATATTCCATTTTCCGATCCGTACCTGCATGAATGCCTACACACAGAACTGAATGAATCTTTCCTGCCTGCAGCTCTTTCTCCAGCAGCGAAGCAAAAGGTATTTTTTCCAGATCCTGCCCATCGTTGATACAGAGAAGACTTAATTTTTCAGATTTTGTGAGAAAAGAAAGTCCGTATACATCCACTACAACTGATCTGTTGAGATGAATCGATTCCAGCGTAAATCGCTTCCCATCTGTTAAATTATTCCTCTGCCTAAACATATTTAAATATAGGCTACCTACTCCAAAGGGTTTATTTGTTTTTTTGTTGGTTTACGAATAAATTAGCTAAAACTGTGGTTATGAAGAAAATCGGTATTCTGCATGGAAAAGAACGTTCGTTTCCGGAGGCTTTTGTAGAACGGGTGAACCGGAAAAACATCGACGGTATCCACGCTGAACCGGTTCGGATTGATAAAGTAATGCAGGGAGAGGCGACAGATTATGCAGTGATCATCGACCGAATCTCACAGGATGTTCCTTTTTACCGGGCTTTCCTGAAAAATGCGGCTCTTTGCGGAACCGCCGTTATCAACAACCCATTCTGGTGGAGCGCCGATGAAAAATTCTTCAACAATGCCCTCGCCACAAAAATAGGCGTGCCGGTTCCCAAGACGGTCATCCTGCCTTCCCGAGATTTGCCGGAAGATACCAGCAATGAATCCTTCAGCAATCTGGCCTATCCGCTCAACTGGAAGTTGATCTTTGACTATGTAGGCTTTCCCGCTTACATGAAACCGTTTGCCGGTGGAGGCTGGAAGAATGTATACCGCCTCGAAAATGCCGATGAGTTTTATGAAAAGCATGCGGAAACCGGACAGCTGGTAATGCTGCTTCAGGAAGAAATCGTTTTTGAAAAATATTATCGCTGCTACTGCATCGGTGGTAAATACGTACGGATCATGCCGTACGAACCCCGAAACCCACACCATCTGCGGTATGTAGCCTCTTTCGAAACCTCGGAAGAAGAATACAGCCGGATGGAAGAACTGGTGCTGCGCCTCAATCATTACCTGGGCTATGATTTCAATACGGTGGAACTGGCCGTTCGTGATGGTATTCCCTATGCGATCGATTTCTGCAATCCGGCTCCGGATGCAGACCGTAAAAGTGTGGGCGATGAAAACTTCGAATGGGTTGTAGAAACCGCTGCCACCTACGCCATCGAAAGGGCCCAGGCTTCCGTAGCGGGTAAAGATAACCTCACCTGGGGAGAATATTTGCGGAAAAGCATCAACCGATCAACACTAACCGTATAAGTTATATGTCAAACATCCGCTACAAAGATTTCACCCTGGGGGTGGAAGAAGAATACATGGTCCTGGATCCCAATACCTATGAACTTCGCAGCCATGAGCAGAAGATCGTTACGGAAGGGCAAAAGATCATCCGCGATAAAGTAAAGGCCGAAATGCACCAGGCCGTAGTGGAGGTGGGTACCGATATTTGTGCCGATATCGAACAGGCATTCAAAGACATCACCACCCTGCGCTCAACGATCGCGGGAATTGCACAGGGGCTCGGGTATACGGTAGGTGCAGCAGGGACGCATCCTTTTTCGCATTGGGAGCGACAGCTGATCACCGACAATGCGCGATATCATGAGATCGTCAACGAAATGCAGGAAGCCGCCCGAAGCAATCTGATCTTCGGCCTGCATGTGCATGTGGGTATGCCCAATAAAGAGATGGCCATTCATATTGCCAACTCTGCCCGGTATTTTCTTCCACATGT
>CANHUD010000158.1 GCA_947463665.1 Sphingobacteriales bacterium | reverse complement strand
TGATCGATGTTAACGTTGGTGGCATTAACTTTTCCGATGGTCAGCTCGAAGGGTTCCTGCATGTACTTGCGACTGACCTGCTTTACTTCCGGGGGCATGGTGGCGCTGAACAGCCAGGTACTTTCACGGGCCGGTGTGTTCTGTAGAATGAACTCAATGTCTTCCCGGAATCCCATATTCAGCATTTCATCGGCTTCATCGAGTACGATGTAGCGAATCTGGTCCAGCTGAATGGCTTTCCGTTCGATCAGGTCAATCAGACGGCCGGGAGTAGCTACCACTACCTGGGTACCTCTCTTAAGATCTTTGATCTGCATCATGATGGATGCACCACCATATACCGCTGTAACGGAAACCGGGGCATAGCTCTTCTTGAAATTGGAGAGATCATTGGTGATCTGTACACACAATTCGCGGGTCGGACAAACGATCAGGGCCTGTGGGTATTTAGAACGCTTATCGATCAGTTGTAACAAGGGCAATCCAAATGCAGCTGTTTTTCCTGTTCCTGTTTGTGCGAGTCCTACAAAATCTTTTGTTCCCTGGAGCAATACCGGAATGGACTTCTCCTGGATGGGAGTGGGCTCTACGAAGCCCAGGGCGGAGATGGATTGCAGCAAACCATCCTCCAGACCCAATTGGTCAAATGTAATCATTTTGCAAAGATACGGATTCGTCAGGAGAGGGCCATTGTGAAAAAACCAACCTGATAACGGGCAAAAACCAGCCTTTACGGCTGAAAACCTCTTTACAGTATCCCCCTGAAGCGAAGGGCTTCAATAAGTTTGGGAATCGAACGAAACTCCGATTTGGCCAGTATATTTCTTCGGTGGGCATAAACGGTAGCTTTTGACACCCCGGTATGTTCCGAGATTTCTTCCGTAGTGGCTCCGTTTGAGGTAAGTTTCAGGATTTCCAGCTCCCTAAGTGTGAATTCTGTAAGCCGCTCCTTTACCAGATCTTGCGTGTAGGGTTCAAATTGCCGGAGGATCTGACCGCCAAGTGATATATTCACCATTGGCTGGCCTTCGCGGCGAAGCGATGTGATATCCGTAAAATATCCTCCTACTAAAATAAGGGAGTCGCCCTCCCAGATCATGGGCATAAACTGAGAAAGTAGCCTCTTTGACTCTCCTGAACGGGTCCTAATGGCATAGTCCATATTGATATGCACATCCGTCCGGCCTACAAACTCTGAAGTAAGTACCCGGTAACATTCCTGATGAACACGGGTAGTAATGACCCCCTGTTCGGGATGTAACAATAACGAAAACGTATCCTGAATCCGGCTATTCGTAAATTCTGACGCGTCGTAACCGGTAATCTCATAGATCGCCCGTTCTATGAATAAGAAACGTTGTGTTGAAAAATTAAAAAGAAACCGGGCACTGGCCCCCAACTGTAATCCCTGTGGTATCTGATTTATGAACCTCTGGATATCTTCATCACTTATTGTCTCATTCACCGAAGACTCTCGGTGAAGAGGCTCAATACACTCCTGGATACTCTGTCGAATGACTTGTCTGTTCATTTCTCTAGGGGTTGAAGATAGCAAACAATGTTGAAAATTATAAAAATCTCAACAACATGCAGCTATTTTTATAAAAGCAGACAAAATTTCTGTAATTCTTAACAAAGTTTTTCAAATAACCTGGAGATGTATAAATAAAAAAGCCATCTCTCAGAGAGAGATGGCCCTTACGATTGTACGCTTCTAATTAGTTAGCAGCAGGAGCAGCAGCAGCAGTTGTGTCAGCAGCAGCAGTTGTGTCAGCAGCAGCAGCAGCAGTGTCAACAGTTACAGCAGCAGCAGTGTCAACAGCTGTAGTGTCAGCAGCAGGAGCAGCAGACTCAGAACCTCCGCAAGAAGCCAGGGCAACGATAGCCAGAATTGCAAATACTTTCTTCATTTTTTTGAATTTTTGGTAGTGATTGAAATGTTTGTACAGATTAATACTCAACTTTGAAAAAGGTAACCTGCTTTTATTAAAAATATTTTTTTCTTTTTTTTGGGTTACAAAATGACATTACCAGAATAAATTAATGATAGGTGGGCAATTATTCGAAAGACGAGGAATTACTGGATGGGCTGATCAGCAATGATAAGTTGGCCATTGAGACCATTTATAAAGACAACTATCGGCTCATTCAGCAACTGGTTGTTCAGAATAATGGCTCAGAAGACGATGCAAGGGACATTTTTCAGGAGGCACTGATTGTACTTTATCAGAAAGTCCGTTCCGGAGAATTTTCCCTTCAGTGTCAGTTGCGGACCTACATTTATTCTGTGTGCAGGAGAATGTGGCTGAAACGGCTTCAGCAGAAACGTATCTATGACACACCGGTAGACCCTCACAGTGAACAGGTGCCTGTGGAAGAGGATCTGGAATTGCATGATCAGCTTGACAGGCAGTACGGAGTAATGAGGAGTGCCCTTGGAAAAATAGGAGAACCATGTAAAAGCTTGCTGGAAGCTTTCTACATACACAATAAGAATATGCAGGAAATATCTTCATACTTCGGTTATACAAACGCAGACAATGCCAAAAACCAGAAGTATAAGTGCCTGATGCGGTTGAAGAAGTTATTTTTTACCCAGTATAAAAATGGAAACTGATGGATCAGATTGTATTACTGGATAGAACAGAGCGATACCTCAGGGGTGAAATGACACCTGAGGAGCGTTTTGCTTTTGAAGAGTTACGAAAAGAGAAGCAGGAAGTAGATCAGTTCGTTGTTGAACACCATCTTTTTGCAGCCAACCTTGAAACCTATGCTGAAATGGAGCGTTTCAAGGCGAACCTGTATGATGTACATCATACTTTAAAAGAAACCGGAGAACTTGCAGAAGTAAAACCTGCTGAAACTGGCCGTCTGGTAGCTTTTTGGAGTAAATACCGTAGAACCATTGCCGTTGCCGCCTCTATCGCAGGTATTACGGCGCTGCTGACCAGCACGGTAACCCTGATTTTTTCGCCTAAAACACCCATACGGGATATTGAAGAATTGCGTCGAAAAGTAAACACGCTGGAAGTCAGAACCAATACCCAGGACAGGCAGATCAAAGCGGTTAATCAGAAAATAGATCCCAATGCGGCCGTTACGTTCGGTGGCACCTCTTTCCTGATAGATCCCAAGGGATATCTGGTCACATCTGCCCATGTGGTGGATAATGCCCGGCAGGTATTTGTTCAGAATAAGGACGGACAGGATCTTAAAACTGAACTTGTTTACATTGATAAAGACCGTGATCTGGCAGTCCTTAAAATTAAGGATCAGGATTTCATAGCCCCTACATCCCTCCCCTACGGTTTCCGGAAAGCGGTAAGTGATCTTGCTGAACCGGTATTTACCCTGGGTTATCCAAAAGATGAGATCGTCTATGGAGAAGGATATCTTAGTGCGCTTACCGGCCTCAAGGGTGATACACTGGCCAGTCAGATCGCCATTTCCGCCAATCCCGGAAACAGTGGCGGACCGGTTATTAACCGAAACGGAGAAATAATTGGTATATTGAATGCGCGGCAGACACAGGCGGTGGGCGTAGTATTTGCCATTACATCCCGGCAGCTGATCCGCTCCATTGAAGAGCACAAAGAGAAAGATTCTTCGCTGAACATAAAACTTCCTACCCGCTCAACGATCCGCGGCATAGATAGAATTCAGCAGGTTAAGAAAATAGATGATTACATCTATATGGTGAAAGTAATTGGATAATACCTGTAAAAAGTCATAAAAAAAGGGGCAATGCCCCTTTTTTTATGACCATAAGCTGGCCGGATATTCTCCCGACTGAATCAGTTTATCAATACTTGCCTGTACAGCTGGTGCATCCTCTTTATACGTAACCCCAAACCAGGAAGCACTGGTAGGGATGACACGCACCACTCCTTTCCCCGCTTTAATAAATTCATCGGCTACGATAGGTATAAAGAATTCCGATTTGGGAACATAGATAGATGTATCCAGAAAATTGTTGAATAATTCCTCTGAAAAACTAAATATTTCAACAGGAAAGCACCAAAAATTCATAGAAACTTTAGAATCCCGGCTGATCTCCGCAGGTTCCTGACCATCCTCGCAACGCACTTTACCCTGATTTTCGCTTATGTTCAGTCGCTCCCGTATAGAGGCCAGATTTCCGCTGGCATCCACTTCACATACTCCCCGGTTAACCGTACCATGATCCGACAAGGTATTGAGCAGGGAATATCCGATAATGGACCAGGTATTCGCGTTGCATTCAGTTGTTAAAAAACTGTAGGCTTTTTCGAAAGCATCTCTTCCATAAAAATCGTCTGCATTTATCACGGCAAAAGGTTCCCGAACCTGATCACGGGCACAGAGAACGGCATGGGCGGTTCCCCAGGGTTTTGTGCGATCTGCCGGTATCTCTCTGGATCCGGTAAAGGAACTGAGTTCCTGATACACATAGTCGGTCTCCACTTTTCCTGCTAACTTCGGCTCAAAAATAGCCTTGAAATTATCTGCAAATTCCTTTCGGATGATGAAAACGACTTTTCCGAATCCTGCACGGATGGCATCATAAATTGAATAATCCATGATGGTCTCGCCGGAAGGACCAAAAGACTCGATCTGTTTCATGCTGCCATAACGGGAAGCCATTCCTGCCGCGAGAATCAAAAGGGTTGGTTTCATTGATGATAACTTGTGTTTAGTAGACAAATGTATAATAATACCTTCAAATATGTTGGATGATCGCTGCGAGTGGCTACGGGCCCTGAACAACCAGTCCTTACCCATAGAAACGATTCAACCGCATTTTTATGATGTACCGTCTGTAACATGGGATGTTCTTCGGGCAGACCTGATCCATCCGGTCTGTTCAGGAAATAAATTTTTCAAGCTAAAATATTATCTGCAGGAAGCTCTTCAACAAAATCATACCATGATCCATACCTGGGGAGGGCCCTGGTCAAATCACATAGTGGCCACGGCCTATGCAGCCAGCCAACTCGGCCTCTCCTCTCTCGGACTCATTCATGGTAATGAACCCGGTCAGTATTCCGCAACTCTTCAGGAAGCCAGATCCTATGGGATGGAGCTTCAGTTTACTGGCTGGCCATCGGCTCCTTTACAAACATCCATTCCCCCAAACTCATGCCCTATCCCGGAAGGTGGTTACGGAGTTGAAGGGGCTAAAGGAGCCGCTGATCTTATTTCAGTATCCCTTGCATCTGCCTACACACATATCATTTGTGCAGTAGGAACAGGTACCATGATCGCCGGAATCCTTTCTGCCGCCGGCAATGCACATACAACCGGCATCGCCATCTCCGCTGATCCCGGTCTAAAACACTCTATTGAAAAATTACAACCGGGAACTGCTTTTTCGCTTAATACTGATTTTCATTTCGGCGGATATGCCCGAAAATCATCCGAATTACTGGCGTTTATGAACGATTTTTACAGGGCTACCGGCATCCCAACGGATTTTGTCTATACAGGAAAACTGATGTACGGCGTAGCATCTCTTATTCGTCAGAATACCTTTCCAATGGGTAGTCGGATACTCACCATCCATAGCGGAGGATTACAGGGAAACCGATCACTTCCGGATGGGCAGCTCCTATTTTGATTGTCAATCGCTTATATTTGTGGTTAAACCAGGAATGCATCCCTAATGCTGAAAACCGCTTTAGTTGTCCTTCTATCTTTTTCCACTTTGATGGTCTGCAAGGCACAGGACAGCCTTCCGCGTTTCTCCGTCAAACATCGAAGCGGCAAGGTAATTCTGAGCTGGAACAATC
>CANHUD010000157.1 GCA_947463665.1 Sphingobacteriales bacterium | reverse complement strand
CCGTATCGCATTCACCCCATCGTAATTCAATACACCTTCCCGAAGCAGGTATTGCTCAAAATTGATCACGGGATCTTTGTGCACCCATTCCTCAAAAAGTTCCTTGGGTACATATTTCGTTCCGGATGCCTCTTCATGTCCGCGCATACGGAAGGTCATGCATTCGATCAGATACGGTTTGCGGTGACGAATACAATAGTCCCGAACACCCTTTATGGTATCATAAACGGTTAGTATATTGTTACCATCGATCTGTACGCCTTCCATGCCGTATCCGCGGGCACGATCTACCAGCTTTTCACATCGGTACTGTTCATTCACCGGCGTACTCAGTCCATACCCGTTATTTTCAATCAGAAAGATCACCGGCAGGTCCCAGACAGCTGCCACATTCAGGGCCTCGTGAAAATCTCCTTCCGATGTACCTCCATCACCGGTAAAGGCCAGCGATACCTTTCCTTCGTTGCGGAGGGTATGTGCCAGGGCCACCCCATCGGCGATGGCCAGCTGCGGCCCGAGGTGGGAGATCATCCCACAGATACGATGTGCTGCCGAACCGAAGTGGAAGCTTCGCTCTCTGCCTTTGCTGTAGCCTTCTTTACGGCCCTGCCACTGCAAAAACAATTTGTGCAGCGGCATCTCCCTCGTGGTGAATACCCCCAGATTCCGATGCAATGGCATGACCCACTCATCTTTTTCCAGTGCGAGCGTAGCGCCTACGGCGATGGCTTCCTGACCGATCCCGCTGAACCATTTGGATATCCGTCCCTGCCGAAGCAGCACCAGCATTTTCTCTTCGATCATCCGCGGCAGCAGAATAGAACGAAAGAACCGGATCAGTTCCTCATCGGTCAGCGATTTACGGTCGAACCTCATGATTCACTCTTTTTTTCAGAAGGGTATAAAATCGAAGAGATGAAGGACAACAGAAGGCTGAACAACACCGCCGTCCCAAAACTATCTACGCGAAAGCCCTCGATCATGTCATCCCCGATCAGGATGATCCCGGCATTAATCACCAGCATGAAGAGACCAAGAGTAACAACGGTAATGGGGAGTGTCAGGATTACCAGTATCGGCTTGACAATGGCATTCAGCAAACCCAGTACCACCGCCAGCCAGAGGGCTGTGGTAAAGTTTTTGATGTACACACCGTCGAGCAGATAGGCCAGTCCAAACGCTACCAGCGCATTGATGAGAATCCGATAGAAGATGTTCATAATTCGGTCGTTAAACTACTATAAGTTCGTAAAAATCTTCGGGATTCAGATACCGGTTGGCCAGTTCCTGTAATTTTTCCGGAGTAACCGATTTTATGGCATCGATCGAATGGTAGAAATAATCTTCCGGCAATTCATTCAGCACGATATTCTTCCATCTTGCGATGATATGAAACGGACCATCCAGATCCCCCAATACACTTCCGATCAGGTAATTCTTTACCAGCAGCAATTCATCGGCCGAAACAGGTTCTTCCCGTAACACCTTCATTTCGTGCCAGACCTCTCCGATGGTAGCTTCACACACATCTCGGCCCGCCTCTGTACTGACCATCAGCGTGGAAGCGGATACATGGTTCTGGACATAACTGTGGATGCCATACGTATAGCCTTTGTCTTCCCGGATATTGCTCATCAGCCTGGATCCGAAAAAGCCTCCGAACAGGGCATTCAACACCTGCATCGGTGCATAATCGGGATGCCTCCGGGTGATATATGGCCGGGCCAGTCGGATCGCTCCCTGAACACCGTTGGGATCGTTGCTGATACGGTATTTTTTTTCCTGAGCGGCTACAATAGGGTGTGTACGTTCCGGAAGCAGCTGCTGCCGTAGCGGCAGGGAACCAAACTGGCTGTTCAGCTGCTGGTAAAGATCGTTGGGCAATACGCCTGCTACAAACAGCACCAGCCTTCCATTCAGATAATAATCGCGATGATACGCCTCGATCGCTTCCCGGTTCAGCGCATCATAAACCTCCGCCGTAGCATAGGTTCCATAGGGATGATGATAACCGAACAGGTATTCATCAATGAGCCGATTCGCCACGAAATCACATTTCTTCAGATTCACTTCCAGTCGCTGCTTCATATTCTGCCGGAAAATATCCAGTTCCTGCTCCGGGAAAATGGAATCGGTGATCATTTCCCTGACCACCGGCAACAGCTCAGCAATATGTTTCGTAAGGGTATGCAGACTGATCGTAGCGGTTTCATGAAAACAGCTGCGGTTCAGATAGGCACCGTAAAAATCGATGTATTCACTCAGTTCAAAGGCAGAGCGCTGCTTTGTTCCGTTCTTCAGCAGATGATTGGTGGCCATGGCAATGCCCTTCTGTTCTTCATACCAGTTACCTGCATAGAACACCCATTCCACCTGCATCACTTCTTCGGCTCCGGCATGGATGGCATACACTTCTACACCGTTATCAAGCACATACTTATCGTATGGTTTCAGCGTCAGCTGAAAATCCACTGCATCTTTGATGCGGGGAGGCTGGCTCCGGTCAATTCCTTCACTCGTTACATGCTGCACACTCATGGGTTTGTTTTTTGGGCGAGATAATACAGCGTATTGCTGTTTCGTTCATCAAAGATCTGCTGCGCATACTGCTGTATATCGGCCACTGTGACCGACTGGTACCTGTTCAGTTCCGAATTCATCAGCGAGGCATCGCCCAGCAATTCATAGAAAGCCAGGCTGTTGGCGCGGTTCATCAGACTCATATCCTCAAAAGCCATCATGCTTTCGGTCTTGTTTTGGACCTTCTGCAATTCTTTTTCCTCTACCGGCTTCTCTTTGAGCTCCTGTAAAATTTCTTCCACTGCTTTTTCCGCTGCTGCCATATCCACTCCTTTCACCAGCTTACCCTCTATGGTTAGTAGTCCGTTATCGATGCTTCCGAAATGATAACATTCTATGTTACTAAACAGCATTTTCTCCTTCACCAGCACCTGGTAGAGCCGGGAAGAGGTACTGCCACCCAGAATATCAGTGATCAGATCAATGGCATAGTATCCTTTATGCAATCGGGAAGGCATGTGCCAGCATTTGTAAAACGCATCCAGCGGCACATCGCGGTGAACCGTGAGCCTGCGGGCTTCCTGCTGCACCGGCTCCTGAGGGAGATTCCGCTGGTAGCGTTCTCCGGAAGGGATATCGCCAAACCATTTGTCGGCCAGCCGTTTCACTTCTTCCATATCCACATTACCTGCCACTACCAGGATGGCATTGCAGGGAGTGTAATGCTTGAAAAAGAAAGCTTTCACATCGCTGAGTGTAGCCTCTTCGATATGTTTCAGTTCCTTACCGATGGTCATCCACCGATACGGATGCGTGGTATAGGCCAGTTCGCGCATCAGTTTCCATACATCGCCGTAAGGCTTGTTAAGGTAATGTTCCCGGAATTCCTCGCACACAACCTTACGCTGCACCTCCAGACTTTTCTTACTAAACGCCAGGCTTAGCATACGGTCGCTTTCCAGCCAGAAAGCGGTTTCCATATTTTCTGCAGGAAGCTGGCAATAATAATTGGTAAGGTCATTGGTAGTGTAGGCATTGTTCTCTCCGCCGGCCAGTTGCAGCGGCTCATCGTAATCCGGAATATTCACCGATCCGCCGAACATCAGGTGTTCGAACAGATGGGCGAAACCGGTTCTGGAAGGATCTTCATCCCGGGCACCTACATCGTACAAAATATTCATGACCACCATCGGCGTGCTCTGGTCCTGGTGGACCAGTACCCGCAGGCCATTCTTCAGCTCAAATCGTTCGTATCGAATCATAATACAAATATCTGTAAAACCCACGGCTTATCGCCGTTTCATAATATTCCGCGGCTTTAGCCGCAATTCCATCAGTCCTTCGGGTCTGGACACGAACACTTTTATCTTTTGGCCGGTAGCCTGTAAAAGGTTCTTGTACTGCTGGATGTCGCCCGAGAAATTCCGGTCGATCCCAAAAATCACATCCCCTTCCCGGAAACCGGCTTTCTCACCGGGAGAACCGCTGATCACATCTTCTACCATCACTTTGCCATTGATGAAATACAGGCCCAGCCCGGTATAGGAATAATCGAACACCTCCCGCATGTGGCGATTTGGCACCAGATAGAATTCCCGTTTCCGGTAATTCAGCACGGTGTTGAAGCGGCGGAGGATATCGTTCCCGATCAGACCGGCCAGATTGGGATAGGATAAAATATTGTACGGGTCATCGAACACATACGTAGGGACATCCCGAAACGTGTACGGGCCGATGCGAACGGATCGTACGGTGGTGAGCGACATTTCCGTGCGGCCTCCTACGCCCTCGGCCTGGGTGCGTACCACCGGAGGTTTACGACGGCGCATCACCATAGAATCTTCCGCATACGCTTTGCTCAGCAAAAAACATAGTCCGGCACCACTGTCGAAATAAAACCGTCCTTTCATCCGGTGATCGTCCGAAAACCTTGTATCTACGATGGGAATCACACCCAGATAAGGTTTCAGCAGGAAGCCGCCTTTCGGATAGGTGAATCGACCCTGCGAAAAAATATGCATGAGCGACTGGTCGTAATCCAGTTCCACAATGTACCGGCTCAGAAAACTGTAGCCAATGATGCCATCGATCCGAACCCCATACACACTGCTGAGGATCTCGTAATCGTTCACATGAAAACTCAGGCTGTCGGCCTCCACCCCATTCAGCAGTCGCAACGTTACATTATGTACATACCGCACCTGCCGCACCCCGCCTATCCCCTTGATGATCTTATCAGAGGGCACCGGCTGTATCTTCAGCTGCACACAGGTAGCCGAATCCAGCGAAATCCCGCCACTGCCTGTATCGAGTATAAAATTCAGCGTATCCTGCCGGTCGTTGATCTGCGCCTGTACGATAACCACCCCTCCGGTAAGTGTAAAAAAAGGTACGGTTGCCAGTTTACGGGCGGAGTCCGACTGCCCGTAAGCGGTGGAAAGGCCGAAAAAAAGGCCCGTCAACAGGAATCGGAGTATAGGGTAATGGTGCATCTTGTAAACGAGATAACGGGAATCATCCGTCGAATGTTCAACTTTTGGAGCGGCCTTGCGTTTCCCTTAGTAAATTTGCATACTTATGGCAGAAAATCACGCACCCAGGCTAAAGGATCTATTCCAGAAAGCTATAAACAAGGAATTCCTTACGGTTGAAGAAGGGGTTTTCCTCTTTCACCATGCCCCGCTGAGCGACCTGATGTTCATCGCCGATGAACTGCGTAAAAAAGCAGTGCCGCACGGACGGGTCACCTGGCAGATCGACCGGAATGTGAACACCACAAATGTGTGCATCGCCAATTGTAAGTTCTGTAATTTTTACCGCATTCCCGGCCATGCCGAAGCCTATATCACCGATATGCCCACCTACCGCCAGAAGATCGAAGAGACGCTGCGTTACGGTGGCGATCAGCTGCTCCTGCAGGGCGGGCACCACCCGGAACTCGGTCTGGACTTTTACACCAACCTGTTCCGCCAATTAAAAGAAGAATTTCCTGATATCCGTTTACACGCTCTCGGTCCTCCGGAAGTGGCACACATCACCAAACTGGAAAAATCCACCCACCATGAAGTGCTCAAAGCACTGAAAGAAGCCGGTATGGATTCGCTCCCCGGTGCCGGTGCGGAGATCCTCATCGATCGGGTACGCCGGCTCATCTCCAAAGGAAAATGCGGCGCTCAGGAATGGCTCGATATCATGCACGAAGCGCATAAACTCGACATCACCACCTCCGGAACGATGATGTTCGGTCATGTGGAAACGATCGAGGAACGTTT
>CANHUD010000156.1 GCA_947463665.1 Sphingobacteriales bacterium | reverse complement strand
TATTTATGTGGCGACTGCTTAAAAAGATCCTGTTTATTGTATTTATCACGCAACTGATGTACATCCTGATCCTTAAATGGATCGATCCTCCGGTTACCATCACACAGGTTTCAAGTTTTTTCTCCGGTCACGGACTTCGGCGTGATATAGTGGATGCGGAAGAAATATCACCGCAGGCGCGTCTGGCAGTGATGGCTTCTGAGGATCAGTTGTTTCCGGATCACAATGGGTTTGATATCAAAAGCATAGAGAAAGCACTGGCCTACAACAAAAAAAAGCCCGGGAGGGTGCGTGGTGCTTCCACCATCAGCCAGCAGGTGGCCAAGAATGTGTTTTTGTGGCAGGGAAGAAGCTGGATCCGAAAGGGTTTGGAAGTGTATTTCACGTTCATGATTGAGTTGATCTGGGGCAAGAAGCGGATTTTGGAAGTTTACCTCAATGTGGCGGAAATGGGAGATGGTATTTTTGGCATAGAAGCGGCATCACAGGCTTATTTCAAAAAGCCGGCTTCAAAACTTACGGCTCAGGAGGCCTCTATGATCGCTGCTATCCTGCCCAATCCTAAAAAATACAGGATCAGTCCTCCCTCCCGATATGTGAGTACCCGTTCGGGATGGATCCGCCGGCAGATGAATAATCTGCGGCAAGACCCTGATATTGCGGAACTCGTCTACCTGAAAAAATAGTGTATCAGGGAATGACGAGTTCTCTGGATGTACTGTTCATTGATGGATGACCGGGGATACAGGTTTCAATTCCCCATTTGTACCGATAGGTTCCCGCAGGTACCCCGGACAGGTCAATGGTGGCGAGGCCGGCAGCCGAGGCATCCAGAATGTTTTCCATATTCAGATTGGTTTCCAGCAGATGTGCGATCTTGTTTTTTTCTCCATAGAGGGCCAGCCAGATTCTGGTTTGCGTCCGGATTTTACGCCCTTTTGGAAAATCTGCCTGCAGCAAAACACGGAAGGATTTTTTATCGAGAACGGGCGTTCCGATCTCATTGATCTCTACCTGTGAGAAGGAATAGAAGGAGTCTACCAGGAGGGAGAACATAGCCCGTTTATCGTTCGGAAGTGAATCGGTAAAAATAGGATTCCGCTGGTCATGTACTACCAGAACCCGTTTTCCCTGTAAGCGCTCTTCCAGTGGCCAGAAGTTATAATTGTTCCGTCGGTACTGCAGGGTATTCAGGGAAAAGGCAGTGTCTCCTGCATAGAACCAGTATTTGGAAGCCCGCTGGTACGAATTCAGAAATACTACAGGAAGCGAATCGGCCTGTTGCTGAATAGCGGTGGCCCATTCGTGATTTTTGTGGAATTCATCTTTTTTCACCCACCCAAGCGGTTTCATATCGATCATTAGATAGATCCGTAAGATCAGCGCAACCACCAGGCTAGGGGTTAGCAGCCGGAATACGATCTTACGCCAGCTCGGCTGATCGGTCAGCCACTGGTGGGCCATCACGATCAGTCCTACATAGGCCGGGGCTGTCCAGTTGGCTTCTGCTCTTCCTTTGAAGGTGGCCACCAGAAACAGGGTGAACACACCAAGGGTTGTCCAGTAAAGTATCCGGTAAATGGGAGTGGCAGTCTTATTCCGGAAGGCGGCTGTCAGTACCAGCCAGCCGATGAAGGGGCCGGCGAGAGCGATTTGTCCGAGTACGTATTCAAGGGAAAATGTAAATTTATATTGGGTAGCATTCCGTTCGAAGAGGTGATAACGAAGCGATGGTAATCCATTCAGGAATTGCCAGAGGATATGCGGGAAGAACAAGAGTCCGGCCAGTATGGCTGCCGTCCAGGTCTGCCATTTCAGCAGCAGTTTTGGCATGGCGGCGAGCGTGAAGAAAACGATCAGCAGTCCGTGGTATTTGCTGTAGAGCATCAGTGCGATTACCAGACCCAGCAGCAGGCTGATGCCCAGTGTTGGTTTTTGAATGAACTGCCGGAGGATGATGAAATAGAGGGCGATGAAAAACAGGACCGGTACATCCGGAACGGCTATGATGCCACCGATTTGCAGGAAGAGGATGGAGAGGGAGAGTGCGTAGAAAAGAGGATCGTCTTTTTTATCGGTGAGCCGGTGGATCATGGCGATGGTGAGGGTGCTCATGCTCACCATGAAGAGGCGTACACCTGCTTCGCCCGGAAGCAGGGAGGTACCTGCTTTGATGAGCAGGGCAATCACCGGAGGATGATCATAGTAACCCCAGTCGATGAACTGTGAATAGACCCAGTAATACGCTTCATCGTCCAGTAATTCCGTCTGGTAGGCCTGCAGCAGTCCGATCAGAAACCAGCCGATGTAGAAAGCGGGTTTACCCAGTTGTTGCATATATGGGAGGATTTCTTAGCTGAAAAGATACGGAAAATGGCGCTGAATGGCATTTTCTGCGGAAGCAACCCGTTCGGAAGCGGTGCCACTGACCATGCTCCAGGGTACGGACTGGTTCATTAGGATATTCTGATACAGTTGGAGCAGGTTGTTACGAACAGCGGGGTCAGGATATTCCCGCAGTTCATCTTTAACCCAGGGTAGATCCGTGTTACAGAGCAGATAGAGGTCATACCCTCTTTGTTCGATTTGTTGGAGGATGTAGGGATGACATTTCCCGAAGACGAATTCCGACCATACCTTCATCACATACATATCAGTATCGATAAAGAGAACCGGTTGCCGGGTAAGCGGGTTGGTTTGGGCCGACCACTGCTGGATGGCGTTTTCGGCCATTTCGTTTTCAAGGGCTATTTGTCCGCGTGCGATGGTCAGCAGGTCATCATAGTCATAGTTTCCGTTTGGGGCTTCGGCAGATGACAGTACTTTTTCCGGCTGTCTGGATAGGAAATTCCGGGCAAATTCCGGGCACCAGTGGGTTTTAAAGGCATGGGCCAGTTGTTCGGAAAGGGTACTTTTTCCGGTGCTTTCGGGTCCGGTGATCACAATACGTAGGAGTTTCCCGTTCATGAGTTGGCTTTCTTTTTCCAGGCGCTGAGGCCATAGAAGGCCATCAGCAGCAGGATGAGATAATATACTGAGGTGAATACGAACCCTTTGGTATAGTAGAGAGGGATCGAAGCGATATTGGTTGCGATCCACCAGTACCAGCTTTCCACTTTTTTACGTGTCATGAGCCACATTCCGGTAAAGGCGGTAGCAGAGGCGAAGGCATCTGCGAGTGGCAGGGCTCCCGGTGCAAAGGCTGTTTTCAGGAACGTCAGGCTCAGCCAGATGGTGGTAAAGAAGAAACCGAAAAAAAGGAGTTGGGTTCCGATTTCTTTTTTAGTGGAATAGCGGATGTGCACGAGCGGTTGCTGCTGTTCATTCCGGCGAAGCCAGAGGAGCCAGCCATAGCCGTTCATGAAGGTGTAGTAAGCGTTTACGGAGGCTTCACCCAGCAAATGAGCCTGCAGGCTGAGCCAGATGTAGAGCGAGGTATTGATCAGTCCGATCGGATAGGTGAAGATGCTGGCCTTTTGAGCACACCATACGCTGATGATGCCTGTAATAACAGCCAGCGCCTCCAGGGGGGAGGTAGCGAGCAGGCCGTTCCAAAATGCGTTCCAGAAATTCATCATAAAAAAACCGGATCGATCGTAGAATCATGGATGGATTCAGCCAATGCGATCCGGGGGTGCAAATATCCGGTATTCAGCCGGGAAAAGATCATTCTGCTTCTGCTACTACTTCTTCCACTTCCGGGATCATGCGTTTCATCATCTGTTCGATGCCAGATTTCAGGGTGATCATGGAAGAGGGGCATCCGCTGCAGCTGCCCTGTAGGGCGAGGGTAACAACCCCGTTTTCGAATTTTTTGAATTGTATGGCGCCACCATCCATTTCAACAGCCGGTTTCACATGGGTTTCCAGTAATTCGCGTATGCGGGAAACCACATCGCCATCTTCTGACAGCAGGACGGGCTGGTCATTTTTTTGTTTTTCGATGACCTGATCCTCGAAAATAACCGGTTTACCGGCTTCCAGGTATTCTTTGAGGAACTGACGCAGTTCCGGTTTAACATCTTCCCATTCGGTATCCGGTGTTTTGGTCAGGGTAACGAAATTACTGGCTATGAATACGGCTTTGATGAACGGAAAGCCGAAGAGTTCACCGGCAAGAGGTGAGGGTCCTGCGGATTCGATATCGGGAAAATCGATGCTTTTACCGGGATACAGCAGTTTGTTTGCCACAAACTTCATGGTTTCCGGATTGGGTGTCATCTCTGTATAGATACTGATCACAGGGCTGCCTGTCTGAAGCATATTTCTATCAATTTAAGGTACAAATTTACAACGCGCAGGCGGATATATGGTTGAATACGGGCCTGTTAGAAGTCATAAATCCGTGTAAAACCGTATTTATTCCTGAAATCGAAAACCGGAAAAGGCGGTCTGATTAACCTTCAATGATCCGGAGTCGGGCATAATTCAGCATGATCTTTTTCTCACCATTCTGTTCAAACTGGATGGTGGCGATCGGGTTGTGCGCGGCGCCTTCCATTTTTATCACCGTACCGAAACCGAATTTCTGATGTTCCACCCGTTGGCCGGCCTGCAGTCCGGAAGTGTCACTGGCCTGAAAATCTGCACTTGGGATATGTTCCACCACTTTGGGCGGCGTTTTGGGCGGTAGGAAAGAGGGCGTCTGGGATTTGGGTTTGGGAGGCGGACCATACCGGTTGCTGCTATCCGATGCCTGTGTACCGGGCCGGTTGGATCCGGATGTTTTCCATCCGCCGTTCATCCGATCGAAGGCGCTGCCACCGGGGCCCTGGTTGCGCATGCCTCCGCCGGCGAAGGCCCGATCAATGAAGGAGTCGGGCAGTTCATCGAGGAAGCGGGAGGGTTCGTTTTGGATGAGCTGACCGAATTTGTAGCGGGTATTGGCGTAGGAGATCCAGAGTTTGGCTTTGGCGCGGGTGATGACCACGTAGAACAGCCGTCTTTCTTCTTCGAGTTCATCCCGTGTATTGATGGCCATGGCATTGGGGAAGAGGGATTCTTCCAGACCGGCAGCGAAGACGCAGGGAAATTCCAGTCCTTTCGCTGCGTGGATGGTCATGAGTTTGACCGTATCTGCGTTTTCGTCTTTGTTATCCGAATCGGTTAGTAGGGTGATCTGTTGGAGATAGGCGCCCAGGGATTTGCTGACCACCTCTCCTTCTTCATTATCCGGGCTTTCCACCCATTCTTTGATGGAGTTAAGGAGTTCCTGTACGTTTTCATAGCGCTGCATGCCTTCCGTGCTCTTATCGTTGAAGAGTTCTTTAACGAGATTGGTTTGTTTACCGATATGGATGGCCACATCATAGGCATTCTGGAGTTCCAGCATGGAGTGGAAGCTTTTCAGCATGGTCACAAAGCCATCAATGGCTTCGAGGGTAGATGATTTGAAGCCGTATAAGGCTGCATTGCAGAGCACTTCCCACATGGTGAGCTTCTGTTCATTGGCAATGAGCACCAGTTTGTCGATTGTGGTTTTGCCGATACCTCTAACCGGATAGTTGATGATGCGTTTCAGGGCTTCTTCATCGCGGGTGTTTACGGTCAGCCGGAGGTAGGCCACATAATCTTTGATCTCTTTACGCTGGTAGAAGCTGATGCCGCCGAAAATGGTGTAGGGAATGGCCATTCGGCGAAGGGCTTCTTCGAAGGCGCGGCTTTGGGCGTTGGTACGGTAGAGGATGGCAAAGTCGCGGTGGGCGAAATGGTAGCGGAGTTTTTGTTCCTGGATGGAATCGGCCACAAATTTTCCTTCTTCATTATCCGTTTGGGTGCGTACGATGCGGATCTTTTCACCATGGTCATTGTCGGTCCACAG
>CANHUD010000155.1 GCA_947463665.1 Sphingobacteriales bacterium | reverse complement strand
CACTGGTGCCGGGAGGATCTGCTTATTTTTCCCGCCTGCTCGCATTGATTCGGAAAGCACATCGTTCCCTTTATCTGCAGACCTACATTTTTGAGGCCGATGAAACGGGTATTCTGGTGGCAGAAGAATTAAAAGCAGCTTCGCGCAGAGGGGTAGACGTGTATCTTCTGCTCGATGGCTATGCTTCCCGCCAGCTGCCCATGGTGTTTCAGCGAGAGTTGCTGGAGGAAGGGATCCATTTTCGTTTTTTTGAGCCATTGCTGCGCAGCGAACGGTTTTACTTTGGCCGACGACTCCATCATAAAATTGTAGTGGCCGATCAGCGATTTGCGCTGGTGGGCGGGGTGAATATTTCCAACCGGTACAATGATCTGCCCGGGCAACCGGCCTGGCTCGACTGGGCTGTTTACACCGAAGGGGAGGTGGCTCAGGAGTTATTCAAGGTCTGTGTCTTACTTTGGTTCAAATCGCCCAAAGGGGCAAAGGCGATGTTGATGCAGAATCCACCGCTGTCGTTTCCGGTAAACTGGGAATGCGCCATCCGGGTGCGGCGGAACGACTGGGTTCGACGGCTGAACCAGATTTCCGGAAGTTATCTCGATATGTTCCGGAAAGCCGAAAATCATGTATGGATCATGTCCAGTTATTTTCTTCCCGGACGGGTGATCCGGAAAAGCCTGATTAAAGCAATTAAGCGCGGCGTTTCGGTAACCGTAATCCTTGCGGGCACCTCTGATGTACCCATCGCCAAACATGCCGAGCGATTCATCTACAGATGGTTATTGCGCCAGGGGGTTCGGATCTATGAATACCCCAGATGTGTGTTGCACGCCAAGCTCTCGGTATATGACCGGAAATTTGTAACCGTTGGGTCTTACAATGTGAACAATATCAGCGCCTATGCATCGGTAGAACTGAACCTGGATATCCGGAAAGAGACCTTCGCCGCAGGCGTGGAAAAAGAACTGCGGCGTATCATGGAAAAAGACTGCATGGAGATCACGCGCACACAACTGAAATCGTATTCCACTGTTGAACGATTAATGCAGTGGTTCTCGTACGAGCTGTATCGGTTGGTTTTTTTCCTCTTCACCTTTTATTTCCGGCAACAGACAAAAGGCTGATCAGTAACCGGCAATCCGTAAAAAAAAGTGCCGGATCGTGGTATCGCTCCATTGGGCAAACCGGCCTCTCTGTACCACAAGGTTGTTGTCTTCCGGATGACTCAGATAATAATGAAAGGCAAATGGCTGAGAGGGATCGTACCAGCCAATTTCCTGACCGAAACGAAGGTCGTTGAAAATCAGCGTATCCTGCTTTACTTCAATCGTATACAATCCCTGTGAGAATTTCTTCAGCTCCTGCACTTCCACGTGATCCCGTATCTCCCCCAGTAACCGTTCCTGTTGTGGAAAGGGATGAACCACCAGCGAATCGTCTTTATCGAATACTGAATGATACCCTACCTGAAAAACAGAGTCCCGTTTCATGACCACAAAATGGAGCCAGGGATTGAACGGTGAAGGCGTAGTGAGCAGCCGGTCATACCGGATCTCCTGTTTTTTTGCCAGCCGCTCCACGTCCCGAACAACATGAATTTTAGAAAACGAGGCATACCCCAGGTACAGCACCGTGATCAGTATACCCGCACTGGCCACACGTACCCGCCTGAGGTGGGAGGAGGGGCGAAGCAACAGCCAGAGAAAAACAGCACCTGTTGGCAGGGAAAAGAACGGATCGGCCACAAAAAGTACCTGAAAGGAAAAACGATGATCGGAAAAGGGTTCCAGCCAGCCTACTCCGTAATTGTTAAAGCCATCGATGAAGAGATGGACCATCATTTCCGTTCCTAAAAACCACATCCATTTTTGGAGGGAAATGTTATGAGGCCGATGAAAACGCTCGGCGGCAACACCCAGAAAAAATGTCATCAGACCTACGAACAGAAAGGAGTGGGTGAAACTGCGATGGGCCAGCAGCTCTTCGGTTGGGCGCATCCAGAGACCCGCCACGAAATCTATGTCGGGCAGACTCTGAGCCAGTGCCCCCCACAACATGGCTTTCTTCCCAAACGCCTTATCGGTAAACAATTCGCCGATACAGGCGCCAAGAGCTATATGCGTGAACGTATCCATCGTACATCAAATGTAAAGTTTTCCGAACTTTGCGTTCCTGACCAACGTTATCGTTTTATGAGTATTCTTCGTCAGCTCGCCGAGTACCTGTACATTAAGAAAAAAGATCCCAACCGGAATGATACATCCTGGGTGAAATATATGCATGGTATCAACCGACTCTCCATTCTGCTGTTTCTCTTCGCCCTGGTGGTGATATTTGTCAGAGCGTGCAAGAACTAAAGATGTCAGCGTTCTCCTGTGAACGCTACCACCTGCTCAGCTGCTGTTTTGGAGGCATCCCCTCCTTTTGCCAGCAGTTCCCAAAGGTTTTTATAGTCTGATGCCAGTTGTTGTTTTTTTGTTTCATCTGTAAGAAGCAGCTTCAGTTCCCGTTCCAGATTATCGGCCGTAAGGGCATCCTGGATCAGTTCCGTAACAGCCGGTTTATCCAGGATCAGGTTGACTAAAGAAATATATTTCACTTTAATAACCCGTTTGGCTATAGCATAGGAGAGGGCACTTCCTTTGTAGCAAACCACTTCAGGGATACCGAACAGGGCGGTTTCCAGCGTGGCGGTACCGGAGGTGACCAGTGCGGCGTGGGATCGCATCAGCAGGCGGTAGGTTTTATCAGCCACCAGTTCTACATTGGTTCGATTGCCTATTAAGCTCGTATAGATCTCCGTATCCGTCGATGGGGCCTGTGCTACCAGAAATCGATAGGTCGGAAAGCGATCCGCTGTTTCGAGCATGACAGGCAGTTTTTTCCGGATCTCCTGGAGCCGGCTGCCCGGCAGCAGAGCGATGGTGGGTTGAGCGCCTGGTTTCAATTCCGGATGGGTTTCCTTGAATTCCCGGATGATCTGTACCAGCGGATGGCCCACATATTCTACCGGGTAGTTCCATTTTTGGTAAAAATCCTTTTCGAACGGCAGAATCACGAGCATACGATCGATCACCTGTTTGATCGTGCGTACTCTTTTTTCTTTCCAGGCCCAGACCTGCGGGGAGATGTAAAATACGGTTCGGAAACCCTGCTGCTTCGCAAATTTGGCAACGGGGAGATTGAAGCCCGGGTAATCGATAAATACCACTACATCCGGCTTCCATGCCAGCAGATCGGCTTTGCATTGCTTCATGTATCCGAGGATTTTTCGGAGATGCAGTGCCACTTCCAGAAAACCCATATAGGCCCGTTCTTTGTAGTGAACCACCAATTCAGCACCTTCGGCCTGCATGAGATCTCCTCCCCAGCAGCGGATTTGCGCTTCCGGATCGAGCCGGCGAATTTCCCGGATCAGTCGGCTTCCGTGCAGATCACCCGATGCTTCACCGGAAATCAGGTAGTATTTCATCCGAAAAATTTGAAGAACAGACTCAGCAGCGCGTAGAGCAGGGTAATAGTGAAAATGCCCTTGGCTGTTTCGTCTTTCCGGGTATTGATGTAATAAGTGAAAAAAATCATGTTCACCAACAGGCAGGGAATAGTGATAGCGGTTACCAGCGGTTTGTTCTGTTTCAGTGCCCACATGAATTCAGAAAAAGAGTAGGCACTGAATTTCCAGAAATAATACCCCACTAACCCGAGTACCGGACTGAACAGCCCTATCAGCAGTCCGAATCGGAGATTGTCTTTTTTCCAGATTACCATTGGATCGTAGATTCAAGTGTTTTCTTCAGGGCATAGTGGGTAAGATCGAACTGTACCGGCACCACGCTGACGAAATTGTTTTTAAGGGCCCATACATCGGTATCGTCCCCTTCATCGAAATTGAGGAATTCACCTGTGAGCCAGTAGTATTTTCGCCCATGCGGATCGTTTCGTTCATGGAATTCCTCTTCATATTTGGCATATGCCTGTCGGCATACTTTGATGCCCTGTATAAGCGATGCATCTACTGCCGGAATGTTCACGTTCAGACACAGATGCCGGTCCAGCTCCTTATGCCGGATCAATTGCTCCACAATCCGGCGGGCAAAGATTTTTGCACCGCTGAAATCCGCCTCCACGCTGTAATCCAGCAGAGAGAAGCCCACGGAAGGAATGCTTTCAATGGATGCTTCCAGCGCAGCCGACATTGTACCGGAATAAATGACATTGATCGAATGGTTGGCACCATGGTTGATGCCGCTCAGGCAGATATCCGGTTTGCGGTGTAGAATTTTATCTACCGCCAGTTTTACACAGTCTACCGGTGTACCACTGCAACTCCACGCTTCCACCCCATCCATCCATTGCGGTACCTTATTCAAACGAAGTGGAAATCCGATGGTGATGGCATGGCCCATACCCGATTGTGGCTTATCCGGTGCCACTACCACCACCCGGCCCAGATCCTTTATGGCTTCTACCAGATTCCGGATGCCCGGAGCAAAAATCCCGTCGTCATTGGTCACTAAAATGGTGAACTCCTGCGCTGCTGTTTCCATCATAAGAAATCGTTCAGCTTCAAAAATAGAACTAAAAATTTTATGGATTTTCCTGAATTTTTTGGTAATCCTAAATAATTTAGTATATTGCCATAAATTTATTAGTATGTCTCAGTCTTTCGCGGGAAAAAACCTGAAATTCCTCCGGAAACAGCAAAAGTTGACCCAGGAGGAATTCGCCATGAAACTGAATATCAAGCGTTCCTTACTGGGGGCGTATGAGGAAGAGCGGGCGGAGCCTCGTATCGATGTACTCGAGCTGGTGAGCGATCAGTTCGGCATCAGTCTGGATGAACTGTTGCGAAAGGATCTTGGGGAGATGAGCGGCAGTTATCTGGTTCGGCGTCGGGAACAGAAAATGGCATCGGCGGGTACACAGATTCAGTTTGTGCCGGTCAAGGCTGCGGCAGGTTATCTGACGGGCTATGCGGATCAGGAGTTCATCGACGAGCTGAACACGTTCACGTTGCCTATGCTGGGAGCCGGTCATTTCCGTGCATTTGAGATCGTAGGGGATTCGATGTTGCCCACCCCTTCGGGTTCGATCATTGTAGGGGAGAAGGTAGAAGGCGCGGATCAGATACGGGATAACCAGGCATATATTGTAGTGAGCAAGAGCGAAGGGATCGTGTACAAACGGGTGGTACGCAACCAGCGGGTGGGGAAAAAACTCACGCTGGTCAGTGATAACCCGGTGTTTCAGCCATACACCGTTGCTGCGGAGGATATACTGGAACTCTGGCAGGCACAGATGGTGATCACCAAGGTGAGCAATGCACACCCTACCTGGGACATGCACCAGCTGGCGAGTCTGGTCGGTAACCTTCAGGAGCAGGTGAGTACCTTGAAAAAGCAGATGAATTAGGACGTGCATCCACCGGTTTCATACCACCTACGGGGCCAGCAGTTCTGGCTCTCCGGTCAGCGCTGTCTTTATTGGGAAGCACAGCAGATGCTGATATTGTCTGACCTGCATTTTGGAAAAACCGGACATTTTCGAAAAGAAGGGATTGCCGTACCTGCAGAGGTATTTCAGGAAGATATGATGCGTCTATGGCACCAGATACAGTTTTTTGGTCCGAAAAAAGTTGTATTTGTGGGTGATCTTTTTCATAGCCGTATGAATCTGGAAGTGGACTGGTTCCGAAAATGGCGAAACGACCTGCCGATGGTGGAAATGCATCTGGTGGCAGGTAATCATGATGTACTGGGGGCTCCCGTCTATGAGGAATTGGGGTTGATCTGGCATCGGAACGACTGGTCAGTGGAGGATATCCGGTTTGTGCATGAT
>CANHUD010000154.1 GCA_947463665.1 Sphingobacteriales bacterium | reverse complement strand
TACACACTATCAGGTGGTGATTGTTGGCGGAGGAACCGGCGGTATCATGACAGCGGCCCAGTTACGCCGCAAGAACCGAAAGCTACGCATCGCTTTAATTGAACCCAATACCGTTCATTATTACCAGCCAGCCTGGACGCTGGTAGGTGCCGGGTCTTTTCGATTTGAAGCCACAAAAAAAGCCGAGAGAAAACTCATTCCTCCTGGGGTTGACTGGATTCAGGATAAAGTGACAACATTTGAGCCGGAGTCTAATACGGTGAATCTTGCTTCCGGAGGTCAGCTGCAGTATGAAGTGCTGGTTATAAGTGCAGGTATTCAGATGGACATTGATGCCATGCCGGGTTTACGGGAAGCGCTGGAAACAGATGTAGTGTGCAGCAATTATCTGGATCCGGAAAAGACGTTTCGGGTGTTGCAACAGTTCAAAGGCGGGAATGCTGTATTTACCCAACCGGCCACACCCATTCGATGTGGAGGAGCTCCACAGAAGATCATGTATCTGGCAGAAGAATATTTTCAGCGATCGGGTGTACGAAAAGGAACCAATGTAGTTTTTCCCACTCCGGGCACCGTGATTTTTGGGACGAAGGAATTTGCTGAAGAGTTGACACGAATTATTCAGAAAAAGCAGATACGATTCAAACCGTATTACAAACCTATTCGGATAGATCCGAAACGACAGGAGATACATTTTCAGTTTACAAAACCCGAAACTATAAAAGGCGAGGCAGATCTGGATGTTCAGGTTGGGGAGCGGCTGGAAGGAGAGAATATTGTTGTAATGCGGTATGATATGCTGCATCTGGCGCCGCCGCAGAGTGCTCCTGATTTTATAAAGCAATCGCCGTTTGCCTATACAGAAGGACCGAACAAAGGATGGATGCAGACCGATATTCACACCCTGCAGCATCCGAAATATAAAAATGTTTTTGGGTTGGGTGATACCGTAGCGCTACCCACAGCAAAGACTGGAGCCGCCATTCGGAAACAGGCGCCCGTGGTGGTGGAGAATGTTTTGCGCGTGCTTGCTTCACATCCTTTATCGGAGAAAATATACCAGGGATATTCTTCCTGTCCGATTGTTACCGGATATGGAAAAATGTTGTTGTGTGAGTTCAGGTATGATAACATTCGCGATAGCGATCCCTTGCTGAGTAAATTTGTGGATACTACGAAGGAGCAGTGGAGTATGTGGATTCTGAAGAAATTCGGATTGCCCTGGCTTTACTGGAACATGATGATGAAAGGACGAATGTAATAGCGAAGGGCTGGTGGTTTTGCGGATATAGTAGTAATTTTCCGGCATGAACGGAGAATGGAAGCGACTGCAGGAAAATGCTGGAAAGCGTATACCACTGGAACAATGGGGGCCTTATCTTGCAGAACGCCAGTGGGGTACCGTGCGCGAAGATTATAGTCATAATGGCGATGCCTGGAATTACTTTCCTTTTGAACATGCCCATGCAAGAAGTTATTTGTGGGGAGAAGATGGCATTGCAGGTATTTCGGATTATTTCCAGAACCTCTGTTTTGCTGTTTCCATGTGGAACAGAAAAGATCCGATCATAAAGGAACGATTGTTTGGTCTGATAAATTATGAGGGGAACCATGGGGAAGATGTGAAGGAGTTGTATTACTATCTGGATAATACACCCACACACTACTATATGGAATATCTCTATAAGTATCCGCAACAGGCATTTCCGTATGAGCAGTTACGACTGGAGAACAGAAATCGCAGCCGGCAGGAGCCGGAATACGAACTGCTTGATACGGGTGTTTTTGATGAAGATGCTTATTTTGATGTGCAGGTTACCTATGCAAAAAAAGACAGTCGGGATATCTTCATCCGCATCAGTGTAACCAACCGTGGAAAAGACGCTGCTGAAATGGTCTTGCTTCCTACGCTCTGGTTTTACAATCGGTGGCAATACGATAAGACTGTTTCCAAGCCAGTATTGATTCGGAAAGGCGAGAATCATATAAAGGCTGTTCACAAACGGTTAGGCTCTTATCATTTTTATTTTGAAGAGGCGGATTCGGTTCTGTTTACAGAGAATGAAACCAATCAACAGGTTGTTAGTGGAAAAGAGCAACGATCCATCTATACGAAAGATGCCATTAACAATGCAATCGTAGACGGATCCCATATGGCACAGTTGAAGAAAAGAAAGCAGGGAACCAAATGTTCGCCTGTTTACAACCTCGATCTGGAAGGCGGAGAAAGCCGAACGATTTATCTCCGTTTATGTTCCGATGAGCAGCCAGAACCTTTTTCATCGCTGATGAAGCCTTTATTTCAGGAGCGGAAAAAAGAGGCAGATGATTTTTATGAAACGATACTAACATCAGAGGATAGCAGTGATCGTCGGTTAGTACAGCGACAGGCATTGGCCGGACTGTTGTGGTCAAAACAATATTATCATTTCGATGTAGAGCGCTGGCTGAACAAGGCAGATGGTGTACATCCGCTTCCGGAAAATCGGAAACATGGTCGTAATCACGACTGGAAACACTTGAAGAATCAGGATATTATTTCTATGCCAGATAAATGGGAGTTTCCCTGGTATGCAGCCTGGGATCTGGCTTTTCAGTGTATTCCCATGGCTATGGTGGATCCGGTATTTGCCAAGCACCAGTTGCTGTTGGTGATGCGGGAGTGGTACATGAAACCCGATGGACAGCTTCCCGCCTATGAATGGAATTTTTCAGATGTGAATCCGCCGGTGCAGGCATGGGCGGCGATGGAGGTGTACAAAATTGAAAAGGAGCGGACCAACAGGGGGGATGTTGATTTTTTAAAGAAAGCCTTTCACAAGTTGCTGATCAATTTCACGTGGTGGATCAACCGGAAGGATCCGAACGGGAACAACATGTTTGAAGGAGGTTTTCTCGGGTTGGATAATATTGGCGTATTCAACCGGAGTGCGCCGCTGACCAGCAGCATGCAACTGGAACAGGCTGATGGTACGGCATGGATGGGGATGTACGCACTAAACCTGATGGACATGGCATTGGAAATTTCTCTCCATGATCCATCGTTTGAAGATACGGCCACCAAGTTTTTTGAGCAGTTTGTACTGATTGCGGAGGCGCTGAATCTGCATGGAATGTGGAATGAAGAAGACCAGTTCTTTTATGATACGTTGTCGATTGCGGGCAGTGATCCTATTCAGTTGAGGATTCAATCGGTAGTGGGGCTAACGAGTTTATTTGCGGTATCTATCATCCGGAAGGAGATGATTGATAAATTACAGGATTTCTCCAAGCGGATCAGCTGGTTTGAGCGGTATCGGAAGAAAAATGGATTGTTCTGGCCGAATGAGGAGCATGGGGAAAGAGACCGTATCCTGCTGTCGCTGGTGCCGAAGGAACGACTGATCGCTATTCTCGAACGCGTATTCAATGAGGAAGAGTTTTTGTCGGATAACGGGATACGGGCATTATCGAAACGCTATGAAAAACAACCTTATACCGTTCACCTCGCCGGTTCGGATCATACCATCCGCTATGACCCCGGTGATTCCACCAGTGATTTTTTTGGGGGCAACTCCAACTGGCGCGGACCGGTGTGGATTCCGATGAATTATCTTATTATCCGCAGCATCCGGCGATATGGGCGTTTTTACGGCGATGGTCTGAAAATGGAATTTCCGACCGGTAGCGGTGAGTATTACAATTTGCGGGAGATTGCCGGTAAGTTATCGGAACGGCTGGCCCGTATTTTTGAAAAAGACCAGCATGGGCAGCGACCGGTTTTTGGGGAATACGCGTGGTTTTACCAGCGGCCCGGGAATGAGCATTTGGTACTGTTTCATGAATATTTTCATGGCGACAGCGGCAAGGGTCTGGGTGCCAGTCACCAGACCGGCTGGACCGCCCTCATTGCAGAACTGATGGAGCGCGTGTAGAGGTCAGTCGGCCGATTCCTCTCCCTGCTGCATCTGGTCTATGATGCGCCCTACTTCCGTTTCCGTGTGGCGGAGTTTGTTTTGGCAGAAGGCAATCAGTTCGGAGGCCAGCTTCACTTTATCTGCCAGTTCATCCACGGAGATTGACTCATGTTCGATTTCGCGGGCGATTTCGGAGAGTTGGGCGAAGGCAGCGGCATAATTCATTTCAGGATCCATGATGGATGGTATTTAGGTGAACCGAAAGATCGGCTGTTTTTAATTGAATGTTCAGGTCGTCCCCTTCTTTAAGCCGGGTAGGATCTGTGATGATCGTATCTCCTTTCCGAATGATGGCGAAACCTCGTTTCAATATTTTTTCCGGTGAGGAAAGGTTGACCAGCGTCTGATAGCTATTCAGTAATCCTTGTTGGTTTCGTATAAAATTCTTTTGATTAACGGCAATATTTTGCCGCAATTTAATTATTTCCTGTTGTTCCAGGGCGATGCGAAGTTTAGGGCCCGATTTCAGCAGGTGTTGGAAGCTGAAGAGATCGTGCTGATGATCTCGAAGGAGGTTCATTGAGTAGCGGGTGAGTTGTTGTTGAAGTGCACCCAGGTTTCGGAGGTGATCGTTGAGCAGGTTTCGGCTATTATTGACTACTGAGGACTCCAGCAGGTTGAGTTGTTTATGGGAGAGGGCGATTTTTTGCTGGGTACGGATGACCAGTTTTTTTTGCAGTTGGAGGATTTGTTCTTCGAATCGGCGGTTATGGGCGATAATGAATTCGGCCGCTTTGGTGGGTGCATTGGTTTCGGTATGGGCCAGGAGGTCGGTAATCGACTGGTCTTTCAGGTGACCGATGCCGGTGATGATGGGAATAGGGAATTTAGCCACGGCGCGGCAGAGGTGATAATCGTTGAACAGCAGGAAATCCGTTTCGGCGCCTCCGCCCCGGATGATGACGGTGATGTCATAGGGTTGGTTTGATTGGAAAACCCGTATGAGCTGGTCAACTGCGGCGGCGGCATTGGCTTCGCCCTGAACCTGTGTGTGGTAGGTATCTATCTGAAAATAATACTGATAACTGTTTGCTGTGAGGGTGTGCATGAAATCGGCGTAGCCGGCGGATTGTATGGAGCCTACTACGGCAATCTTTTGGAGCACGGGGTTGAGGGCCAGACCTTTGTTTCGGGTGAAGAGTTGATCTCCTTTTTTGTAGATGAAATCCGGACATTCGCGGAGCAGTCGTTCGATCGTTTCTCTTTTTTGCCGTTCCAGTTCACCGAGGGTAAAGGCGTCGTCAATATCTACCAGTCGGAGTTTCAGCCCATAGGCGATGTGGAATTCCACTTTAACGCCGCATCGGATCTGGATACCGCTTTTGAAGGTTTGTCCGGTTGACCGTTGAAAAGCCTCGATTTTCTGAGCACCATCGCTCCAGGCGTTGGCCGACATACGGGCGATGAGTTTGCCGGTGGATTTGTCTTTTTCAACCAGGTCGAAATAATGCACCTCCCGATCGCGGTAATGTTTATGATCGCTCACATCGGCCACTACCCAGAATATCTGGCTGGCGAACCGGTCCTGCAGGGTGGACTGGATAAGGCTGGCGAGTTGGGAGAGTTGAACAGTTGGCACCGGCATCTTTAAAATTAGCTATTTCAATTCTTTTTAAGCCCTAGATTTGGGTGTTTAAATCAGGGAAATGAGAAATTTGATCGCAGTTGTTTTGTTTTTGCACATTCAGGCAGAGGGACTGGGGCAGACGCTGACCCGTTGGGTGGATCCATTTTTAGGGACCGGCGGACATGGGCATGTGTATCCGGGGGCTACTACCCCGTTTGGAATGGTGCAGTTGAGTCCGGATAACGGCACCAACGGGTGGGACTGGTGCGGAGGGTATCATTTCAGCAGCGACAGCATTGCCGGGTTCAGTCATACCCACCTGAGTGGCACCGGCATTGGCGACTGGTGTGATGTATCGATGCTACCCATGACGGATACTACCGGTTTTCGGTCGGATTATGTAAAGATTCCGTTT
>CANHUD010000153.1 GCA_947463665.1 Sphingobacteriales bacterium | reverse complement strand
GCTCCTTGTCTTCATACACCAGTACGTCGGCCGACTGTGCCGTGCCGATGCGGTGGTAATAGACCTTATGGTATTGATTCTGTTTCGAGAGCCGCGTGGTTGCGTCCGGTTCGGGGTAACGACTGTAATAAAACCCTTCGTCACCTTTCCAGGCGATCCCGCTGAACTTGATCCAGCGCAGGGTATCATCCACCGGCTTCAGGGTCTGCAGATCGAGGATCACCGCCTCCTGCCAGTCGCTCCCGCTTCCAGCTACCAGATAGGTCAGGTAACGCGCCTGCTGGGAGAACGACATCCCACCCAGGGCCACGGTACCATCCGCAGAAAAACGGTTGGGATCGAGAAAAACTTCCGGTGTTCCATTCAGGCCTTTTTGCCGGTACATCACGCTCTGGTTCTGCAATCCATCGTTCTTGGAAAAATAATAGTATTCGCCTTCTTTCCGGGGAGAGCCGTATTTGGGGTAGTTCCAGAGGACTGAGAGTCGGGCCCTGACCTTTTCCCGAAAAGGAATAGATCCCAGATGGGCATTGGTCACCGCATTCTGTGCCTTTACCCACTGTTTGGTCTCCTCACTGTTATCGTCTTCCAGCCAGCGATAGGGATCCGCGATCGTAGTGCCGAAATAATCATCCTTCACATCCGCCTTTCGGGTGGCGGGATACTTGATTTGCGCCATCATAACTACAGAAAACATCAATAAGATACAGGTAAGTACGGCTCGCATGGCAGATAATTTTCGTTGAGGTTTACCCGGTAAAAATAATGAAATAGCCTTAGTCCTGCTTGCCAATATATCCTATTCGCAGTAGAAAAGAATCTACCTTGGGAAATATCACTTCGCGATAAGCAGGCTGATTGAAAAAACCATGACCGGCCCCATCATACAGATGTAGTTCACAACTGCTTCCGGTTGCCTGAACCTTTGCGGTAAAGGTTTCGGCTGTTGACACAGGTATCAGCCTGTCCTTCGTACCGAGAAAAAAAATGGTTTCCGGAAATGCATCCTTGATCATATGCATAGGCGAAAAATCAGGGAACCACTGGCTTACCCGTTCGTATCCATATCCATCCGGACCATTATCGATCACCGGATTAAACAACAACAGCGCGTTGGGTTTTGCACTGATCCTCAGATTGTCTCCAGCTGCATTGAACCGTTCATTCGTGAAACAGGCGGCAGCGAGATGACCACCCGCCGATCCGCCAGCTGCCGCAATACGATCTTCATCTATCCGCCATTTCTTCGCATGCCCCCGCACATACCGCATGGCTGATTTTGCATCCAGTAGAGCTTCCATCGGACTGGTTCCGTGAACATTCTTCACCCGGTAGTCAGCCAGAATGGTTACGATTCCTTTTTCCGCATACCGCAGCGCATGTTCGTGAAATTGCAATGGATTCCTGCCGGTCCAGCCGCCCCCAAAAAAATAGACGATGGCTGGCGATTTCCGGCTTCGCTGTTTTTTAGGCAATGCATAGATACGCAGGGTAAGCTTTGTTGTATCAATAGTCTTATACACCACCTCCACAGGAAGAATATCCTGACCGGAATTGTTTTGCCCCTTTACAACCTGCGTATATCCACTGCTAACTAGTAAGGATATTAAAAAGAAAATACGCTTTAAACACATACTTCAATGTACGTAATTTTTTATTCGATATCCGCCTAAATGGCTTCCTGAAAAAATAGTATCTTAACATCCATCATGAAAAAAGCGATTCTTCTCCTTTCCCTGTTTCTCTCACTCGCGAGCCAGGCACAACCCGTACAAACCACCAACAAACCGGAACGGGTACAGTGGTTTCAGGACCTGGCCTTCGGCCTGTTCATCCACTGGAACGTAGATGCCACGCTGGGTGCCGTGATCAGCCATTCCCTCTCCGGAGCCTCCGAAAACTATCGGGAAAAATATTTCCAGGAACTCCCGCAATTCTTCAACCCCGAAAAATTCAACCCGGCAGCCTGGGCAAAACTGGCGAAACTCGCGGGTATGAAATATATGGTCTTCACCAGCAAACATCACGCCGGTTTCTGTATGTGGGATACAAAGACCACCAATTTCAATGTGATGAACACACCGTTTAAGCGCGACATCACCAAAGAACTGATCGATGCATTCCGCAAAGAAGGCATCGCTATCGGCCTCTATTTCTCCCCGGAAGATTTTCACTATTTCCATAAGAACAAGATACCGGTGGGCCGACTCCAGCATCCACAGCATTTCCCGGCACAAAACCCGGGGCTCATGGAGTACGACAAACGCCAGCTGAAAGAACTGTTCACCCAATACGGGAAAATCGATATCCTCTTCATCGATGGACCCGGCGATGGCCTGCGTGAATATGCCTGGAGCCTGAACCCGGAGCTGGTGATCACCCGCGATGCCATGAATACACCGGAACAGACCACGCCCAACCAGTCGCTCCCAAGACCCTGGGAAGCCTGTTATACCATGGGAACCGACTGGGGCTATAAACCTACCAACGATCCGCACAAAACCGGCACACAGGTCATCAATATGCTCACGGAAATTCGCGCAAAAGGCGGGAATTTTCTGCTGAATATCGGGCCCAAACCCGATGGCGATATACAGATCGAACAGGAAAACCTGCTCCGCGAAGTGGCCCTCTGGAATTTCGCCAACAGCGAAGCCATCTATGCCGTAAAACCTCTGCCCGTAATCCGGGAAGACAATGTCTGGTACACGCAATCCAACGATGAAAAATACATCTATGCCTTCATTACCCGTAGCAGTGCAGACGACTGGAAATACGGAGACCGGAAAACATTTGTACTAACCCATATAGAGGGTAATAAAAATACGAAGGTCACCACCCTGGGCTACCAGGCGGAACTGGTGGAATACCGCAAAGACTACGATGCCGCAACCTACCTTTCCCCTACCCCGCTCGGTCTGGTGATTTCTGCGGTAAACGGCCAACGATTCTATACCAACAACAAATGGCCGAATTCGGTGGTGCTGAGAATCGAAAACGCCACATTCAAGGCTAAAGCAACCTTAAAATCTACCCAAAGTACCATCGACGGAGCTAAATAAGCCCGCCAATACTGACTTCTTGCAAATTTAAAGTTTGACTTTAAAATATTTAAAGTTTAATTTTAAATTTGCAAATGTCGTTTTTGCCCCGTCATATCGAAGCGAAGGTCATAAAAGCCCTGGAAGGGTTCCCGATCGTATTTCTGAACGGAGCAAGGCAGACGGGAAAGAGTACATTCACCCGGATGTTAAGGCCGTTATTGACAAAAAATGAGCGGGAAGCCGGCTACATAAGTTTTGATAAGCCAGTGCTCATGGCTGCCGCCGCCGCTGCACCGGAAATGTTCCTGCAAAGCTACCAAAGGCCGCTCATCATAGATGAAGTCCAGATGGTTCCGGAACTGTTCAGGGCACTGAAAATGGAGGCAGATAAAGCAAGATTTGAAAATAAACCGGAAGCAAACGGTCAGTTTCTGCTCACCGGATCGGCTAATATTCTGGCCCTGCCAAAACTGTCGGAAGCACTGGTTGGCAGAATGGCGGTGCTCACGCTTCATCCTTTTTCCGTGGCGGAAGCCAGTAGTCACGCTTCCGGTCAGTTGGAAAAACTGCTCAAGCTCGATTTTGATTTCATCAAAGACCGCAACATTTCCCTGATCGATGCCATCCGGATGGCCACCTTTCCGGAAATAGCCTTTGCTTCCGCGGAACAACGTTCCATTTGGTTCGACAGCTACATCTCCACGATCCTGCAAAGAGACGTCAGGCAGATCGCGGATCTGGAAAAAGCGCATATCCTTCCTCACCTTCTACGGTTGCTGGCCACCCGGATCGGAGGCATCGTAAACGAATCGGATGTGGCCAGAGAAGCCGGACTGAACTCGGTCACCGGTAAAACGTACCGAAATATTCTCAAACTCATGTTTCTGTCATTCGACATAAGACCCTGGGCAAGAAATATGGGTAAGCGACTGGTACGGGCACCTAAAAATTATTTGTCAGACACTCAGATGGTCTGCCATCTGCTTGATCTGGATCTTGAAGTGGTCAGTCATACCAAACCAGAACTATTCGGGCACCTGCTGGAAAACTTCGTAGCCACGGAACTCATCAAACAACTGTCGTTCAGCGAAACCAGAGCCGAGCTCTATCATTTCAGAACCAGCGACAACAAAGAAATTGATTTCATCCTGGAAAAACCCGATGGATCGATCTTTGCCATCGAAGTGAAACGATCGGAGCTGGTAACTGCCGATGATTTCCGGCATATCCGTCTGCTCCGGGAAGCGGTTGCCCATGATTTCACCGGCGGAATTGTATTCTACTTGGGCAAAGACATCGTTCCCTTTGGAAAAGACTTGTGGGCCGTCCCGCTCTTTTCTCTCTGGGCCTGACCGGTATTCCCGTCCCTGCTTCCCGGATACTAACCCGATCACTCCGAATCCTGCTTCTGCCTTGCCCACCCAAATATTTAAAGCCAGTTTAGCAGTATGAAATCTTCAAACATGACCAGATTGACCAAACTGCTGATCTTCCTTCTCTTCCTGTCGGGAATTACCCGGGCACAGATCAACGACATCACGGCCGGTATTCCTCCAAAAGGATTCAGCTCATGGCGCTACCAGATGAGTAAAACCCGCGAAGGCTGGTCGCCCGCACAGGATGCAAAAGATTTTCAGGTATTCGTGAAACTGATCAACCCCAAAACCAATGCAGCAAACGTACAGTTTTACGGAAACGAAACCATGTACTGGCTAAACGATGTAAAGGAAATCGAACTGGCTGTTACCGGCATCAACCCGGCAAATGCCGACGAATTTTCGTATCACATCGTGCAGAACGACAGCATCGAACTGGTATCCTGGCAAAAACCGAATGCATACAGAACTGTCAATGGTACCAACTATGCATATCTGGGAAAATTCAATACCGATCAGAAGATCATCCGCGTGGAGATCTACAACAAAAAACAGTATGCAAACCGATCGTCCCTGATCTTCAAAAGCCTCTATCTACCTCCGGCCAGGCTGCATGCCGCCAAACTATATGATCAGGATCCCTATCTCTACAGACCGCATGAACAGCATCTGATCCCCCGGCATAAGATGCGGTATTTCGACAGCTCCAGCTGGAAAAAACAACCGATTCAGATCAGGTGGTCCGACAGTCTAAGCCATCTTGAAATTCAAATGGAACCCAACCCACAGTTTGGACTGTATACCGTCAGCCTGAAACGAACCCTGTCGGGCGTAACCGATACCATCCATTTATCCAACGCATGGGTGTATTCCAATTACAGCAGGCGACCCTACTATTGGATAAATGCAGCGCTTTTCGGTATTCCCGGACAATACGAGGTGCTGGTAACACCCAGCAGTCCGCCCGCCTATTGGGAAAACCCATCCGCCATGACGGTCACCATTCCGTTTGAAGTAACCGGTCACACAACCTATACCCTGCAGCAATTGCTGCTCATCCTGATCATTTTCTTCGGGATCGCCCTGCGGATCTATCTGTATCTGCGCCGCAGACACAAGAAAAAATTAGCAGAAACGAAACATCAGGAAGAGATCGCCCGGCTTCAGCTCACTAGTGTCCGCTCCCAGCTCAACCCGCATTTTCTGTTCAACGCACTCACCGGCATCCAAAGCCTCATCAATAAAAACGAAATCACTACCGCCAACCATTACCTCACCCGGTTTGCCCGTATCACGCGGCATATCCTCAATGAGGCCAATGCAGATATGATCAGCCTGAAGGAGGAAGTACAAATGCTGCACGATTATCTCCAGATGGAACAGATGCGCTTCGGATTCCGCTATGCAATTGAAATCGATCCGCAGATCCATGCCGATACGCTCGAGATCCCTTCCATGCTGATCCAGCCATTCGCTGAAAATGCCGTCAAACACGGGATTTCTGCAGCTAACGGACAGGGAGATATCCACAT
>CANHUD010000152.1 GCA_947463665.1 Sphingobacteriales bacterium | reverse complement strand
CCAAGATGTATTTCCTGTCCGGATGATACCAGCAGGATGAGCCCTGTCATCCCAATGAGTACGCCGGTCCATTTATGCCAGGAAAGTTTTGATTGAAAGAAAATCGCTCCGATGATGAGTGTGAAAAGAGGGGTCAGTGCATTCAGAATACCGGCCAGTCCGCTATCCAGCCGGGTTTCTGCCAGACAGAACAAATATGCGGGAAAGAATGTACCCAACAATCCGGATAAGAAGATCAGGAAGACATCCTTCCGGAGAATGGTACGAAACTTGTTCCAGCCGGCGGGTAGGAGTACGATACCTGCGGAAAGAATGCGCAGGGAGGCCACCTGAAAAGCAGACAGGTGGGTTAATCCTTTTTTCATAAGGATGAACGAGGATCCCCAGATGAGGGCTAGTAAACCGAAAAGAATCCAGTGGTAGAATGTTCCCGACGAAACTTTCATAGGGCGCAAAGGTACAGCTTAGGGGGTAGGCTACTCTCAAAGAATTCCTTTATATTCGGAAAAAAAGAAGAATGGGCTTACTTAAAGAGTTCAGAGAATTTGCAGTTAAGGGGAATGTAATGGATCTGGCCATAGGTGTGGTCATTGGAGCTGCTTTCAATAAAATTGTAACAGCCCTGGTAGAAGCTGTTATCATGCCATTGTTGGGAAAGTTAATTGGAAATCCGGATCGATTCAGTGCCTGGGAACTGGGGGGTATCAGGATTGGCATACTTCTGCAATCGGTCATTGATTTTATTATTATCGCTTTAGTTCTTTTCCTGGTGGTGAAAGCGGTTAATAAATTCCGAAACAGGCGTCCGGCTGAACCCGAAGCACCGGCGCCACCTACACCATCAGAAGTATTGTTACAGGAGATTCGGGATGAGTTACGGAAAAAATAAGGACATTTCTATTTAAGGGGGCAGGATCCGGGAACAAACTGTATTTTTGGAGGGGTTGCGTTTGCGCTCTATTACAACATGAATACCACTTCTTACCAGATAAAATTACCGCAGTTTGAGGGGCCTTTTGACCTCTTGCTATTCTTTATTGAACGGGATGAGCTCGATATATACAATATTCCAATAACGAAGCTCATTGCTGATTTCATGACCTTCATCCATACGTCGGAGGAACTGAACATTGAGCTGAGCAGTGAATTTATTCTGTTCGTTTCTACGCTGATGCGGATCAAGGCAAAGATGCTCTTGCCCAGAAAAGAACTGGATGAGCAGGGAAATGAGATCGATCCCCGCCAGGAGCTGGTGGATAAGATACTGGAATACAAGCGGTTTAAAGAGGCTGCTGTTCAGATGGCCGAACTGGAAGCCAGCAGGATGCTGATGGTGAAGCGGGGAAATCTTCAGAAAGAACTTAGTCAGATCGGGGAAGAGGCGTCTGAAGGAACGGAGATTCAGACCATCACGCTTTACAAGCTGATGAAGGTCTTCGAAAAAGTGATGACCCGGATGCATGCGCGGAACAACAAACCACAGCATGTTGTTTATCGGTACAATCATTCCATGGAAGACAGCCGTTCTTACATGATGGATACGATCAGAAAGGATCGGGCCATGGCCTTTGAGAAAATATTTGATGTATGTGAAGATCGCATCCACGCCATCTTCTTATTCCTGACCATCCTGGAACTGGCGCAACAGCGTTATCTTACCGTATTCACCGGAGAAGGAACCAATAATTTCATCATTGAATACAATCCGGCTCAGGAGGTAGAGCCGGAAAACACTGAACCTCCTGCAGCCGATAATGAGGATCAGGCACTCTCCTGAACCGTTACCAGATTTTTCATCATCTGTTTGGCGGTCTCTTCAATTGCCAGTGCGTCATACCCGCATTCCCGGTATAATTCTTTTAATGTTCCATGCTCTACGAGTCGGTCCGGAATACCCAGCATACGGATCTCTGCTGAATAGCCATGTTTGGCCATGAACTCCAGAATAGCTGAGCCAAATCCACCAACGATTGTACCGTCTTCTATGGTTATGATCTTGCTGTACCGGGCAAAAACTTCGTGCAGCAGTGCTTCATCCAGTGGTTTGACGAAACGCATATCGTAGTGTCCGGGTTGAATTCCGTATGTTTTCAGATTGCGTATGGCTGTAGCGGCAAAATTACCCGGATGTCCGAAGGAAAGAATGGCCAGCGTTTCTCCATCTTTAAGTTTGCGTCCTTTTCCGACTGGAATTTCTTTCATGGGGGTGCGCCATTCCGGCATAACGCCTTCACCACGCGGATAGCGGATTACAAAAGGCATGTCCTGTGTATCCAGCTGAGCCGTATACATAAGATCCCGTAGTTCTGCTTCGTTCATAGGGGCACTCACAATCAGATTGGGGATACAGCGCATAAAGGGGATGTCATACGCACCATGGTGGGTGGGACCATCCTCTCCAACCAGTCCGGCCCTGTCAAGACAGAAGATCACCGGTAGTTTCTGAATGGCTACATCATGCACCACCATATCATAGGCGCGCTGCATGAAGGAGGAATAGATGTTGCAGAAGACGCGCATTCCCTGTGTGGCCATACCGGCGCTGAGGGTAACGGCGTGTTGTTCGCAAATGCCCACATCAATGGCTCTGTGTGGCATTTTCTCCATCATGAATTTGAGAGAGGAACCGGAAGGCATGGCAGGGGTAATGCCCATGATGAGGGGATTTTTCTCTGCCAGTTCGATGATGGTATGGCCAAAAACGTCCTGATATTTGGGTGGTTGCGGGGTATCGAACGTTTTCTTGAAAATTTCTCCGGTTACCTTATCAAACAGTCCGGGGGCGTGCCATTTGGTCTGGTCTTTTTCTGCGAGTTCATATCCTTTACCCTTTACGGTTAGGATATGCAGGATTTTCGGACCGGGTATTCGCTTGAGATCTTCCAGCGTATCCACCAATTTGCTGATGTTATGTCCGTCGATTGGCCCGAAATAACGGAGTTTCATCGCCTCGAACAGGTTGCTGTTCTTGTTGATGAATCCTTTCACGGAATGTTCGAGTTTGGAAGCCATTTCCCGTGTAAAGTCTTTGCCAATCGGGAGTTTACCCAGGGCATTCCAGATATCGTCCTTGATTTTGTTATAGGTCTGGGAAGTGGAGATGTCGGTAAGGTATTCTTTGAGCGCTCCCACATTCGGGTCGATGCTCATACAGTTATCGTTCAGGATGATCAGGGTATTGGTATCTGAGACACCAGCGTGGTTCATCGCTTCGAATGCCATCCCTGCCGTCATGGCTCCATCGCCGATGATGGCTACGCACTGGCGGTCTTTCTCTCCTTTTTGTTTGGAAGCGAGGGCCATACCCAGGGCTGCGGAGATGGAGGTGGACGAATGACCTACTCCGAAGGTATCGTATTCGCTTTCACTTCTTTTGGGAAATCCGCTTAAACCATTGTATTTACGGTTGGTAGGGAAGGCATCTTTTCTTCCGGTCAGGATTTTATGCCCGTATGCCTGATGTCCTACATCCCATACCAGCTGGTCATACGGAGTATTGAATATGTAATGCAGGGCAACAGAGAGTTCCACAACGCCAAGACTGGCACCAAAATGTCCGCCCTGAACGCTGACCACATCTATGATGTACTGTCTGAGTTCATCGCAGATCTGCGGCAGCTGTTCTTTGGTGAGTTTCTTGAGGTCATCGGGGGATTGTATGTTACGGAGCAGGGGTCCCTGTTGAAATTCCATGAAAACTATTTTAGCGAATGGACAAATTTACAGTCCTGAAACCGAATCAGGTGGTCAGGACTGGAAAAACATAACAAATATTTGTGCGTTAAGTTGCAGAATTAGTTTTTTACTACACGGAAGGTTTGAACCTGACCCTGAGTGGTCTGTACGCGTAACAGGTACATGCCTTTTGGAAGCTGAGTTGTTGGAATTCGGATCTGTCGCTCAGCTGACACTGTAAAAATACCTTTTCGGCTGCCTGTATAATCCATGATTTCTATCTGCAGCCGGTTAGGCAGCGTTCCGTCGTATTGAAGGAGAATGTCTTCCCGGACAGGATTACTAAGTAGCCTGAAAGGGCTCGATGATTTTCCGGAGCGGACGGCCTGTAGCGGTGAGTAGATGGTTCTTAGCTGGTTATCTGTGAGTGCCAGTCGGTAATACCGGAATGCTGCATATGGAAGAGCATGTTCCAATATTTGACTGCCCGGTTGTTGAAGGAAAGGCAGCTTTTCTATGGGAATAAATTCTTTTCCGTCGTTGCTTCCTTCGATCTGAATGTTTTTGAGCTGGCTGGCACCTGTAATCGATGTCCGAATGCGTACCCCTTCTCCGAGGGCATCAACCTGAAATCCGGTCAGGCTGAAACCCAGGGCACCGCAAGGGCCGATGAAAAATACGAGCGACTGATAACTGCATTCCTGTCTGGGTCCGATGAGTATGGAATAAAAACCGGCAGGCAGATTAGGAAGTATCAGATCGGGAGGGGTGCTGTCTGTTCCGCTGATAAATGAATCTCCGGAATCGAATATGCCATCCCCATTCACGTCATATGCAAGGAGATATTGAAGAGGGTACCAGTTGGACGCCGGTTGCTGCTCTAAGATAAAGCGGGCGGTTCCTTCTGTGCAATTCTCTTCCTGGGTAATAAACATGGAAAAAGAGATCGGGGAGTAGTCGCCGGAAGTATTGTTGGTAGCACCTCCGGATTGCTGAGTGTCTTTCACCCAGCCACAGTCGCCATCCAGTTTACGTGCCATGGAATTTGCCCTGCCGGTGGATTCTCCGATGGTTTCATACTGAATGGGCATCAGATCCAGGTCAAACGTGAATCCGGGACATGTGGATGTGTTCAGGGTGCTGATGGTAGCGGAGGGTTCCTGGGGAAGGCCTCTTACAACCGCGTCTATTACTTGTCCGGATGGGTTTAGCAGGACCAACTGTTCATTGGCTGAACCACCATCCGTCATCAGTCCATCTCCGGTTGTGGGAATCTGGCCACTGGTACAGTTGCAGGTGTTCCAGTTGAGGTCGGCATACACGGGTTGCTGCAAATTTGCGCAGGGGGCAGGAATGAAGGACTGGCCGGCCAGTACGTAATATTGTCCGGGGCTTAAAAAAGTGCCGGAAGGGATGGTGATGGCATAATCACCGTCGGTAACCACATAACAGCTCAGGTCAACGATTCCGGGACCCAGGTTAACCAATTCTATGAATTCTGTTGTAACGCCGCAGCCATTGCCGGGCCAGGGAAGGAATTCATTGATAACAACCCGGCCGGTTGGTTGTGCCTGCAGCAACAATGGCTGTGTGTTCATGAGCAGCATGAGCAGGCCAGCGCATACGGTTGGTAAGGTTTTCATAACGAAACGGATGTAGGGTTTAACAGATATCGGCAGCCTTAAATTGGGCAATATTTATGGGAAACGCAACCGTAACAATTCAAAGGTGGATAACTTTTCTTCCCTTTGCCCTTTTATTTCACCACTGATACTTTCAGTAGATGAAGCGGGCAGAGAGAGTAGTACTTTTGTTTTTCAATATGCCTAAGATTCTGAACTGGTTCTCCCGTTACTGGCTTTTTCAGGCCATTGGATGGGGATTGTATGTGCTGATCAATATTTTTTTTGCTACAACATACGATCGGCTGAATAAGGTCTTTTTGCTTCGGCTGTTGGTGTTTGTCATATTAGGCCTTGGCATTACGCATCTGATGCGTTTTGTAATACGTCAGCTACAGTTATTAACGAGAACCCTTGAATGGCAGATTGGCGGGTTACTGCTGTTGAATGTGGTTTTTTCGTTTGTGATCGGTGTTCTGGATACAGAAGTAACCGGCTGGCTGCAGATCCGGCTTCCGGAGGAACTCAATATTGGAAACAACTTTATCATTCTGAGTCACACCTTCTATGCCTTTGTGTACCTGTTCATCTGGAACATGATTTATTTTGTTTTTCACTATATCAATAAATCAAGGAGCCAGCAGCTGGATACCCTCAAACTTCAGTCGCTGGTGAAGGATCTTGAACTGAAGACCATTAAGAGT
>CANHUD010000151.1 GCA_947463665.1 Sphingobacteriales bacterium | reverse complement strand
GCCGTTACCCACTGGTCGCCGTGAAACGTCTTTGATTTTGAATTGATGCAATGCGCTGTTACCAGTTTTCCATCCATCACAATATTAGTTCCCGGTGTACACAGATTGCAGGTGGTACGCGGATCCTTACCATTACCCCCCAGCAGCTGCACTTCAATCGAAACCGGAAAATCCTGGTCTTTCCCCATGCTTTGGGGCGTCTGCCCATGCACCATGATGCCACTGTTGCGGATAGCCCAGCCCGGTCCATTCTTCGACTGCTCCCCTATAAAGCGATATTGTAACCGTATGCGATAGTAACCGTATGGTTTATTGTAGAAAAGGTGGCCGAAGCGCTCATCAAAAGAATCGTAGGCATCGTACCGAACCACCAGCTTACCTTTCTCAACCTGAAAGGTATTACCGAAATTTTCGCCGGCCGCATGGTGCCGGATCTTGGGCGTCCAGCCGGTAAGGTCTTTACCATTGAACAGAGATTCCCATTTTTCCTTGTTTGCCGATTGCGCTGAAACGTGGACAAAAAGGGACAGAGCCAGAACAGACAGGATCAGTTGCTTCATGTTGGAGTGATTTACAAACGGTGAGTAAGATACAACATTGAACAAAAACATGCGGCATGATGATGGTAATCATCTTTCACCATACACCCTTTTTTTAATTTATCAGAAATCAGTTACTATGAAAAAAAATCTGCACGATTTACAGTTTGCCATTTGGATCGACAGCCAGAAGGCTATGGTGATCTGGGATGAACCGGGGGGGCCGCATCATCTGGAGATCCTGCACAATGAATTGCCCGCCAGAGAACGGTTTGAGGGGGAGGAAACGAATAAGACCGGGTTGTTCCGCACTACCCTGAACGATGAATCCCACCGCCAGAACCGGGAAAATGAGTACCTGCAAAAATTCGTTGAAAATGTTGCTGCAAAAGTCCGGTATGCCCATACTATCTACATCATAGGACCAGGGGATACCCGATACCTGTTGCAAAATGAACTGGAAGGCCACAAAGACCTCCGCAACATCACCCTTCACAATGCTCCTGCCCATCACCTCACTGCGGAGGAGTTTGAACGGGAAGCCCGCTCTCTGTTCCAGACGGAAAACGCCTGATCAGAGTTGCTGCTTCTTCATTTCCTGCATCGCATAATCTGCCGCACGGGCCGCCAGCGCCATGTACGTGAGGCTGGGGTTCTGTGTGGAAGTAGAGGTCATACAGGCCCCGTCGGTCACAAATACGTTCGGACAGGCATGCAGCTGGTTCCATTTGTTCAGCAGGGAGGTTTTGGGATCATGGCCCATCCGTACGCCACCCATCTCGTGGATGTCGAGCCCCGGCGCCTGTTTGGAATCTGCCGCTTCGATGTTCGTAAACCCGGCCTTAGTAAACATTTCGGTTAACTGATCCAGATAATCCTTCACCATCTTCTCATCATTGTCGTCGTAATCAATATTGATCGATAACAACGGCATATCCCATTCATCCTTCTGATCCGCCAGGCGTACATAATTGCTTTCTTTCGGGATGGTCTCACCCATCATATGTGAACCTACGCGCCATGGGCCCCATTCCTTCTTATCCAGATTCGCCTTAAGGTCCAGACCGAAACCGGATGTATCCCGCTTTGAGGATCGTTCGGCAGAAAACCCTGCCGCATAGCCCCGCAGAAAATCCGTTTCCTGCTTTTTGACGTTCCTAAACCGCGGAATATACGCACTGGTATGGCGGCGTCCATCGGTGGTCTTATCCAGATGGCCTTCATGCACCGCGTTGATGCGGGCCCGGTAATTGTGAAACGCTACGTATTTACCAAGGAGTCCGTTATCGTTCCCTAACCCATTCGGGAAGCGAGACGATGTAGAATTCAGGAGGATGAGATTCGTATTGAGGGCAGCAGCATTCACGAAGATGATCCGTGCAAAATATTCTGTAACCTTTTTGGTTAGCGCATCGATCACCCGAACGCCCGTGGCCTTTCCTTTTTTATCGTCGTAAATAACCGAATGTACTACAGCATTGGTTTTCATCGTCAGGTTACCGGTTTTGGCGGCCCAGGGGAGTGTCGATGAATTGCTGGAGAAATAACCACCAAAGGGGCATCCCCGCTGGCAGAGGTTTCGCTTCTGGCACTGGGCACGGCCCTGGTCGAGGTGGATCTGTTTTGGTTCTGTGAGGTGAGCGCAACGTCCATAGATCACGTGGCGGTCGGAGTACGATTTCTTCACAAAATCACGGAAATAGTCCTCCACACAAGTGAGAGCCAGCGGTGGCAGAAATTCTCCATCCGGCAGAATATCCAGTCCGTCTTTATTTCCGGAGATACCGGCAAAGGTCTCCACGTAACTGTACCATGGTTCCAGATCTTTGTAGCGGATCGGCCAGTCCACCGCAAACCCGTCACGGGCCGGTCCTTCAAAATCATAGGCGCTCCAGCGCTGGGTTTGCCGGGCCCATAGCAGGGATTTTCCACCGGTCTGGTACCCGCGTATCCAGTCGAACGGTTTCTCCTGTACATACGGATGATCGGTATCCTTCACAAAAAAATGCATGGCATCCTCCTTGAAGGCGTAACAACGGCTTACCACCGGATTGGCCTCTTTGATAGCCTGTGGCACGTCCCCCCGGTGTTCGAATTCCCAGGGCATCATGTTAGTGGTAGGATAATCTTTCAGGTGCTGTACATCTTTTCCTCTTTCCAGTACCAGCGTTTTCAGTCCTTTATCGCAGAATTCCTTGGCGGCCCAGCCTCCGCTGATGCCGGAACCCACAACAATTACATCGTATGTATTCGTATCGCCCATGATCGTTCAGTATTAAAGATTAGGAAACAGCCACACAGCCACTCCATCTGGAGGGGACCAGTTCATAAGGCTGTACATCGGTCAGGTAAAATTTGGAGCTGGTATATGCCCGGATGGTAAGATTCTTCATCCGTTTGTAAAAAAATGTTTCATCAGAATCCTTCTCCTCTTTTCTCTCCTGCAGCGCACGAACCACTTTTTCCCTCCCGTAAATAGCCGTCTGGTGGAAAGATGTACCATTCATGCTCCGGGCATTTTCTGCAAAAGCTTCCAGTCCGCGGAGAAATCGCTCCCGATCTGCTGTTGACATACAATCATCAACCATCTTCATCGCAAAATGATGCGCATAGATATCTCGTCCGCCGGGTGTGGAAGTCTTGGGAATAAAGGTTTCCGCCAGCATCGCCAGCAGGTTTTCCTGATCCCCGGTGAGTGTATAATTCTTAAGTGAAAGCGAAGCAGTGGATCGATCCTCTATACAGGAATGCAGTACCAAAACTCCTCCTGTTAACGTAACCAGCTGCCGGATGGCACATCGTCTGTTCATTCAATTGATTTGAGCAGGTCGAATATACTTTATTCTGTCGATTACTCCTCTATAAAATCGAGATCACGCCCATAGGATTCCCGCAAACCGATGGCAGCGATCACCGCAACCGACATCAGCAATACTCCGGTGATCCAGGCGCCGGTTACATAACTGCCGGTAAGCGTCCGCATGCCTTTGAATAAGAGGAGGATCAGCGGCAGCGCGCCCCGTACCATGTTGGGGATGGTCACCGCTGCAGTAGCACGCAGATTGGTGCCAAATTGCTCGGCCGACATCGTTATATACACCACCGTGAAGCCGGTGCCAAATCCCAGTCCGGCGCAAAGCCAGTACAGATGCTGCACAGAACCTCCTCCGCTGGTAGTAAAAAATAACGTGAGGAAAATCGCCGTGATCCCATAAAAAATGAACAGTGTTTTCTTCCGGCTCTTCAGCCACTGGCTGAGCAGTCCGGCCGTGAGATCGCCAAAGGCGATGGCCATGTACTGGTACAGAATCGCTTTGCCGGGATCAACGTTTTCGAGTCCGAACGCCTTCCCGAACTGATCCGAGAACGTTACCAGCACCCCAATGATGTACCAGGCCGGGATGCCGATCAATACACAGCGCAGGTAGAGCATCGCTCTTGCCTTCTGCTGAAAAAACATCCGGAAATCCCCTTTGCGGACGTGCTTTTCATGGCTGAGCGACTGATACATCTGGCTTTCCATTACCTGCGAGCGCAACAGCAACAAGGCCAATCCGAGCCCGCCACCAATGAAGTAACAGGTGCGCCAGCTGAACCATTCCTTCATGAAAAACGCTGCAACGGCTCCCAATATGCCAAAAGAAGCAATAAAAGCCGATGCGATGCCTCGTTTTTCCTTACCCAGCAGTTCATTCACCAGCGTAATACCCGCCCCCAGTTCTCCCGCCAGTCCGAGCCCGGCCATGAAACGCAACACGGCATACTGAGTAGTGTTCTGTACAAATCCATTCAGAATATTCGCCAGGGAATACAGGAGGATAGAACCAAAAAGTACGCTGAGGCGGCCTTTTTTATCGCCCAGCATCCCAAAAAAAATGCCCCCGATCAGCAGGCCGATCATCTGTATGCTGATGAGCCATTCCCCTTCAGAAAGCACCGCATCGGGTGATAGCCCTAGATCGGTCAGACTGGGCTTACGGATGATGCCGAAGAGCAGCAGATCGTACACATCCACAAAAAAACCAAGTGCACTCACAATAACGGCAGAATGAAAAAGACCCGGAGACCTCGTTCCCGGTTGCTGGAGGGTTGTCATACCACAAAATAAACAAAGAGTCGATATTCTAACCTGTTGTATCTTCATCGTCTTAAAACAACCAGATGAAAAAGTTCATTTTATGCGGATGCCTGCTGGCCGGCCTGAGCGTTCAGGCACAGCAAGTAAAGATCTCCGGATCGTTCAAAGGAATCAAAGACACCATTGAAAAAGTATTTGTACAATACCGGGGCGAGAGCGCCTGGGTAACCGATTCTGCACTGGTGGCCGGAGGTAAATACGCCCTGTCCGTTCCCCTGAAAGATGCCGCCAGAGTCATGATCCGCGCAGGATATAAAAAATCAGGCAGCCCCCGAATGATGAGCCAGAAAAGAGATATGGCCACGCTGTATCTCGAGCCCGGCGCCATTACCGTTTCGCATGTGGATTCTTTCGGAAATGTGCGCGTGAAAGGTTCGAAAACGAACGACGCGTTTGTAGCGCTGAACGATAAACTCAAAGGTACCAACGATGCCATGGCAGCGCTGAACACCACCTACCGGGAACTGGCAGCGAAAAAAGATGAGGCAGGAATGGCCGCTCTGGAAGCAAAGGCGGATGCGATCATGAACGAGCAGAAAGGAATTTACAAAACCGAACTGCAGCAAAATCCACAGTCGCCCCTGGGCATGTACCTGCTGGAAAGCTATGCCGGATGGGACATCAATGCTGCTGAGGTAGAACCGTTGTTCGCCCTGTTACCGGAGGCCACACGGCAATCTGCCGCCGGCAAAACCATGGCAGAAAAAATTCAGACAGCCAAGCTGACCGGAATCGGAAGTGTGGCACCTGATTTTACCCAGAACGATACCCTCGGCAATCCGGTTTCGCTTTCCTCCTTCCGCGGGAAATACCTGCTGATCGATTTCTGGGCAAGCTGGTGCGGCCCCTGCAGAAAAGAGAATCCGAATGTGGTGAAGGCCTTTCAAACATACAAAGACAAAGGCTTTACGATTCTGGGTGTATCGCTCGACCGGCCCAGCGATAAAGACAAATGGATGAAAGCCATCCACGACGACCAGCTGACCTGGACACAGGTGTCTGACCTGAAGTTCTGGCAGAACGCCGTAGCGATTCAGTATGGCATCCAGGCCATTCCGCAGAACTTCCTGCTGGATCCAAATGGAAAGATCGTAGGCAAAAATCTTCGGGGAGAAGAATTGCAGAAAAAGCTGGCGGAACTGATGAAATAATCTCATTTCCCGCAATATTGAAAAGCAGCTCTTAACGGGCTGCTTTTTTTATACGGGGTTTCTGTTGCTTTTTCCGTTGCATGCCAATCCGGAACAATACAATTTCCCGGATCAGTTCCAGCGGCAATGGCTCATTTATTGGAAACTGAACGGTACCCTTCGAATATACATAGCTTCCGAAAAGGTTAGTAAACTGTTCTAT
>CANHUD010000150.1 GCA_947463665.1 Sphingobacteriales bacterium | reverse complement strand
GTATGCTTCATGAGATGGCGTTGACTGTTAAAAGAAAAGAAAAAGTTATTATAAGCTGTTTTTCTTTCCTCCCGCCCAACCATACCTCGTTTTATCCGCTCTATCCTACAACCAGAAGCTATAAACTTGATTAAAAGGCATGGCTTTATTATTCGAATACTTAAACTCAACTACTCATGAAAAAGCTCATTTACGCTGGACTGCTTCTACTTGTGATCAGTCCGATGGTGAATCTTTCCTGTACACATGAGCCACTTTCGAAGCTGGATCCTGCAGGTGGAATAATTGAATTGCCAGGGAACACGGGCAGAAGTTGCAGCCCGGATTCCGTATACTTTGCCAATGACATTTATCCACTCATGCAATCTACCTGTGCCATGGGTGGTTGTCATGATAACATCACCCGGGAGGAAGGCGTTGATCTTACCACTTATGCGAATATAGCAAAGCATGTTATACCCGGCAATGCGTTGAGGAGTGAGCTATACAAAGAAATCATACGGACCGACAAGGATCGCATGCCTCCACCGCCGATGGCTCCCTGGACAACAGAGCAAATCAACAAACTGAAAACCTGGATCAATCAGGGAGCAAAAAACAACAGTTGCGATGCGTGTGATACCACCAGGTTCACGTATGCGGCTGCCATCAAACCCATCATTCAAACTAAATGTCAGGGCTGCCATAATCCAGGATTTCTTGGTGGCAATATCGACCTTTCCACCTATCAGGGTCTCAAGGCAATTGCCATAAATGGCAAATTATATGGTTCCGTAACCTGGAGCAATGGCTATTCACCTATGCCCAGAAGCATGAAACTTCCTGCCTGCGAAATCATCCAAATCAAGAAATGGATCGATAACGGAAGCCTGAACAATTAAACCTTCGATGATGAAAAAGCTAGTATGGCCAGTGGTAATGTTACTATTAGGGTTGAGTTCCTGTTATTATGACAAGGCCGATGTATTGTATCCTTCGGTTGCCTGCGATACCAGTACTACTGTATCCTACACGCAGAAAATCATTCCCATATTTCAATCCAGCTGTTACGGATGTCATACGTCTCCGGGATCAGGTGGCGGCATTCTTATGGGTACGTATATACTCGACAAAGCGATGGCGGTTAATGGCACGCTGTATGGTTCTGTTGCGCACAACAACGGATTTTCACCTATGCCGAAAGGAGCCTCCAAATTAACTACCTGCCAACTGCAACTGATCAAAAAATGGATTGACAATGGCAGTCCGAATAATTAAACCCGTGAACATGAAGAAACGAACCATTCTACTGATAGCCGTTGTTGTAGTAACAGCGATATCTGCGTATGTGTATATCCAGATCAACCGGAAACCGCCGGATCTCGCCGAACAAAAGGCTGCTTATACCCGGACAGCCGGGGCTCTTATCCATGCTTTTGAAACGAATGAGCAACAGGCACTGGATAGTTTTGTGAACAAGATCATCGAGGTGGAAGGGATTGTAAAAAATACAGAGGGTGGAGAACGTACTGAAATCATCGTACTGGGTGATGATCAGTCACAAACCAGTATCCGCTTTTCTATGGATAGTTCACATCCGGTTCAGACAAATGCCGTACAAGAAGGGATGTCCTTACGCGTAAAGGGCATCTGCACGGGTTACAATCCGGATGAACTGGGATTGGGAGCCGACATCGTACTAAACAAATCAGTTATTACCTATAAACCATAGAATTATGAAAAAGCTATTAGTCTTTCTATTGATACTTTCTACTGGAAGCGTTACCGCGCAGGAAAGGCATTTTACCAAAAGTGGTAAGATCTCCTTTGACGCTACTACATCCACCTCTCCGGAAAAAATTGCCGCTACAACGAACACGGCTATCTGCGTATTGGAGAAAGGAAGCGGAAAGAGTCAATTTTCGGTTGTGTTAAAAAGCTTTGAATTTGCCAATGCGCTGATGCAGGAGCATTTCAACGAGAATTATGTGGAAAGCCATAAATTCCCGAAGGCAGAATTCAGAGGACAGATTTTACAGGCTGAAAAAATAAATTATCAGCAAAATGCCATCAATAAAGTAACCGTTAAGGGTACTATGCTGCTTCATGGAGCACAGAAAGAGATCGAAAGTAACGGAACGATTACCATTCAAAATGGAAAAATAATCCTATCCTCCACATTCGTTCTTTTACTCAAAGATTTTGGCATAAAAATACCGGGTATCGTATCAGACAAAGTAGCTGAACAGGTAAAAATTACTCTGGAAGCAAGCCTTGATCCCCTAAATAAGTAGATGCATGAAAAAGCTGATTGGTTTTATTTTTTTCTCATTGATGCAGGTTAGTATGTATGCGCAGGATGATCTGCTATCGCTTGTGGAGGATAGTACTGAAGGTAAAAAGGATTTCATAAAATATGCCTTTAAATCTCCCCGCGTGATCAACAGCCATTCGATGGAGTTTCTATCGCCGGGCACCATGGATTTCCGCATCTTACACCGTTTTGGTACTGTAAACAATACGGTTAAGGACCTTTTCGGATTGGACCAGGCCAGTATGCGCATGGGGTTTGATTTTGGGATTCGCAGGAATCTGATGGCAGGTTTCGGCAGGAGCACTTTCAAGAAAGAGCTGGATGGATTTATAAAATTTGCGCCCATTATGCAATCCTCCGGGCCTCATTCATTTCCTGTAACCATCGCGCTTGTATCCGGTATCACGATGCATACCCTTCCGTGGGCTGATCCGGCGGTGAAAAATTACTTTACTTCACGGCTGGCCTATTATCACCAGGTGATCATTGGCCGTAAATGGTCGGAAACATTAACCGTTCAAATCAGCCCAACCATGGTTCACCATAACATTGTGCCCTTCAGTTTTCAGCCGAATGATATTTATTCAGTCGGCTTTGGAGGGCGATTGAAACTATCCGCACGGGTAGCGTTTACCTGGGATTATTTTTATGTATTGAACGGATTGCAGGAAAATTCGAATACACATCCCCTATCGCTGGGATTTGATATTGAAACGGGAGGGCATGTGTTTCAGCTGCATTTTTCCAACACCGCCGGTATGAATGAACGGGCATTTATTTCAGAAACGACCGGCAGATGGGATAAGGCAGAAATCCGATTTGGGTTTAACTTATCGAGGGTTTTTCAACTAAAAAAGAAAAAAGGAAAATAACATACTATTGTGATTCATGTAACTATCTATTAACCACCATTAACAGGAAGAATGAATATTTTCAATAATGATTCTTCTTACTATTTCGATAATAATCAGTTCTATTTCAACACCTGCCGGATATACGAGAGTACAGACAGATGGCTTTGGATCCTTTATAAGAAATTATCGCCTCAAGGAAGACAAAACCGTTTATCTGTACAATGGCAAAAAGAAACCGAATCAGAATGCCCAGTACGCTGTACTTGATATCCCTGTAGGTACGGTGGATCTCCAGCAGTGTGCTGATGCCGTTATGAGGATCCGTGCCGAGTACCTGTTCAGCTCCAGGCAGTATCAAAAAATTGTATTTTATGATAATAGCAATAAGCCGTTCAGGTACGAGGCACCTTATAGCCAGGGAAGGCTTGACAACTATTTAAAGCTGGTTTTCTCCAGATGCAACTCTGCCAGCCTTGAGAAGCAAATGAAGCCGGTCCCCATCAGGAATATCAGGATCGGAGATGTACTGATTAAAGGCGGCTTCCCGGGCCACGTGGTTATAGTGGTTGATATGGCGATCAATGATAAAGGTGAAAAGATCATGATGCTTGCACAAAGCTACATGCCAGCACAAGATGTACACATACTTAAAGGACCTGTCGCAGGTGTATGGTATCCCCTTAAGGAAGGGGTTATAGATACACCGGAATATGTTTTCTATTCAACGCAAGCAAGAACCTGGTAAGGCTGGTAATCAGATTTTGTAAACAAAAGTGAAAGAATCATAATTTAACTGGATTCACAGTATATCCCTGCTTTCTCAGCAACTCAATTACTCCGTTATTTCCGGGTAGGTGACCTGCACCAACGGCAAAAAAAGTAGGAGATTTCTTCATAGCAGACTCCATTACAGGTATCCAATGCTGGTTACGACGGTCGAGCAGAAGCTCCTGACTACCCAACATTTCCGGAGACTCAATCATCAGTTTATACAATGCTTTGAGGTCCTGATTGCGGTAAAAAGCTACCATGCGGTTAAATTCAACTTTTTGTTCATCTATATTACCAATCATATTGATGATGGACCGAATCTCTGCGGAATCAGGAATAGCATCAAAAACGGCTACCTGGTCATCAATTCGTTCAAGACCTAATAACTCTTTTTTCTGCTGACTGGCCATCTTCACGAAACTCATTTCATACGATTCCATTTCTGTACAAGACAATATTCGTTGGGCGATTAAACTAATTAACATCATTGGCTTAAACCGATCAAATACGGCGAGGCGCATGCTCATTTCTTTATTTAAAAAAGAGTCGAGTTTACTTGAGCTTTTTTCACCAAATTTAGATTTCAACGATTCCCCTGCAGGAAGTTGCATGAGCCGCATCATGTTTACCTGAAGCTGAGGATCATCCATATCCAGTTCAAGATAAATTTGTTTACTGGAGGTAAATTTCTCTTTTGCAACATCCGACAGAAAAAAATCCTTTTTGCAAATCATATGTATGGTGCCAAACAGATAGGATGGTTGTTGCAATCCATTACCGCTGATCTCCCAAAGTAATGAGTTGGATTTATCGTCCTGTGCATTTGACAACATGGTACAAAAAACAAATAATGAAAGCATTCCTAACTTACGCTGAAGCATTTTCGTCCAATTCATAAAGTGTATTTTTTAGTTGTTGAATATGTTTACCATAAAGATGAAAAAGGTACCACCTACAAAAAAAATAATTACCCGCCGCCAATATAACGCCAATCGTAGTAAAGATGACTACATAAAGAGGATCAGGGAGCGTAACCGGCTCACCAGTCGTCTTAATATATGAAATAGTACCCGTAAAAAAATAAGCTGCAATCACACTAACATTACCGGCTCTGAAATAGAGCTTTATAAGTTTTTCCAGAGATAGTAATTGAAGATTAAGATTTGATCTGACATCACAACTGGTGCACTCCATACTGCTAAGTATCTTATACTTATATCGTGCATATATAAAAAAGAGTATGGCCACTATGATCAACAGTGCATTATAGAGTAAAAATTCCATTCCTCCTTCATTCGATAAAACCCCAATAATAGCCCCGTAAATAATTATCAGGAAGAATACTTCCAGCTTTAGATTTCGCTTCATCACAGCAATAGGTCTTTCTGACCTATGGTTAAGCATCTTTTGTAAGCCTTCTTCACTAATAGATGAAGAGGGTATATGGGCATTATTCCATAATGATTTTAAATGTTCAAGTTCCATGTTGTTTCACATTTGATAACTGACGTAATTTTACTTTAATGCGGGTCATTTTAACGCGAAGTGTACCCTGGCTTACCCCAAGAATATCTTCCATCTGTTCATAACTTTTATCGTCCAGATAGAGCATGACAATAGCTTTTTCTATCTCCGTAAGTTTCGCAATTGCATTGTACAGTATATAAATATTTTCCTGTTGGGGAGCATCGTCAATTTCTTCAGTCCGCTCATCTTTTAAAAGACTGAAAAAACTTAATGAAACAGTTGTTTTGCTTTTACGTTTATTCATCAGTACCGTATTCAGCGCTATCCGATATATCCAGGTACTTATCTTGGATTCATTTCGAAAACTTTCGAAGGATTTCCAAAGTTGTAACACGATCTCCTGAAAAAGATCCTGCTTCGTCATTGCATCTGTAGCATAGACCTGACATATTTTATAAATCAAGGCTTCATGCTGCCGCACATGCTCTAAAAATTCCCTTTCCAGGTCTACTTTCAAGTAAAAGGTTTTGATAATATAGGTTGCAAGAATGGCGAAAATGTTACACTGAACAGGAATTAAATGCTGATTTTTTATTCTATTTCTCTCAAAAAGTCCTCCAACAGCATTTGAGCCGAATGTAAGACC
>CANHUD010000149.1 GCA_947463665.1 Sphingobacteriales bacterium | reverse complement strand
GGACCTGCTGGAATGCATCGCGCTGGGAGTGGATATGTTTGATTGTGTGATGCCCACCCGAAATGGCCGGAATGCCATGCTCTTTACCACAGAGGGTGTTATCAATATTGATAACAAGAAATGGGAGAACGATTTCACGCCCATCGATCCGGGACTGCCGAATGAGGTGAGCCAGCATTATTCAAAAGCTTATGTGCGGCACCTGATGAAATCACGGGAGATCCTGGGACTCTCCATCGCTTCCATCCAAAATCTTTCTTTCTACCTCTGGCTGGTTGGCCAGGCCAGAGAACGGATCCTGGATGGTACGTTTTCCGCCTGGAAAGACGAAACGGTAGCCAGCATCAAACAGCGTCTCTGATCAGCGTTTGCGTTTAGAGAAAAGCCAGGGCAGCAGCTCCGGCTCGGCAAATGCATTTTTCCAGCTATCGTGCTGCACCCCCGGATATTCAGAATAGGTTACCGGCCGATTTTGCTGGCGCAGAATATTTACCATCAGGCGCGACTGCCCAACCGGTACCACAGGATCATCGGCTCCGTGAAAAACCCAGATAGGTAGTTTTTTCCGTGCTTTCAGGATGTTGTCCGGATCGCCGCCGCCACAGATGGGAAAGGCAGCCGCAAATAGATCGGGGCGCCGCGCGATAAAGTCGAAGGTGCCCATCCCGCCCATGGATAAACCGCCGATGTACACCCTGCGTGTGTCAACACGTCCGGAAGCAATCAGCGTATCCACAAACGATGCCACCAGTTGCAAGGGCCCGGTCATCGGGCTATCGGAATGAATGCGCCAGCTTCCGAGTGAATCCTTCGATTCTACGCGTTTCATCGCTGCCCACCACTGTCCTGCCGGGCATTGCGGAAACACCACAATGGCAGGAAATTTCACCCTATTGATCGAATCCGCAAACAGGGAACCGCCCCAGAACAGTTGCTTTTCATTATCGGTTCCCCGTTCGCCGGCCCCATGCAGGAAGATGACCAGCGGATATTTTTTCTTCATGGAAAAATTCAGCGGGGTAAGAATGCGTACCGGAAGGGTATCGCCCCCCTGAACGAAATACTGTTTTTCGTAGAGGTCTGTCTGTGCATCGGCGCTGCTGAAGAGGAGGAGCATAGCCCAGGAAATCAGGAACATCTTTCGCATACAACAAGGTACAACCTTCGTTCAATTATTTTACCGTTCGGCCCGGTTAAAAAAACTAATTTTGGCCATCGTAAAAACAGACATCTGAAAAAGCTCGACTGGTACATATTCCGGAGGTTCCTGACCACCTTTGTTTTCTCTCTGATCCTGTTCACGCTGGTCTCCACCGTGATTGATATGAGTGAGCATATGGACGATTTTGCGCAGGCGAATGTGGGCTGGGATCTGATCATGGGACAGTATTATGCAGGATTTGTTCCGTTCATTCTTTCGATGCTGTTCCCGCTGTTCGTGTTTTTGTCGGTCATCTTTTTCACCTCAAAAATGGCCGATCGCAGCGAGTTTGTGGCTATACTGGCAAGCGGCGTCAGCCTTCGCCGGATCCTTCGTCCCTACTGGGTTGGAGGGGTGTTTCTGGCGGTGGTCCTCTATATTGGAAACTACCAGTTCTTACCCCGGGCCATTGAGAAAAAAAATCGATTTGAACTGAAATACATCAAAAGCCCTATGTCTTCCTACACCGGGGGAAGTCTCTATATGCGGGTCGATTCCTTCAGTTATTGTGGTATGCGCTATTACGATACGGCCACCAAAACCGGCAGCAATTTTTTTCTGGAAACCATCCGGAACCATACCGTTACCTACAACCTCCGGTCTGATAATATTGTATGGGACACGGCCAAAAAGAAGTGGAAACTCACCGGGGTTGTGGAGCGAAAAATCCTGCCGCTGAAAGAGAATGTATCCTACACCGTTGAAATGTACCGGTCGTTCAATTTTACACCCGGTGATCTGCAAAAGGATGAATACATGAAAAGCCGGCTGACCACACCGGAACTGAATCGAATGGTCCGGCTGGAAAGGCTGCGGGGCTCAGAATCGGTAAAGGAGCTGGAGATGGAAGGCGCCAAACGGCTGGCAACACCGGTTTCCGTGATCATTCTCACGCTGATCGGCGCTATTCTGGCCTGCCGGAAGATAAGGGGCGGCAGCGGTGCCCACCTGGCAATTGGCATTATTCTATGTGCCATTTTTATTCTTACCGACCGGTTTTCAACGATCTTTTCCACCAAAGGAAATCTGGATCCGTACATAGCCGCCTGGATCCCGAACGTATTGTTTGCCTTCATCACCCTGCGGTTGTACAGCAAGGCCCCGAAATAACATTTTTTTCGGCATCTCCGCTCTTTTGCCCTCTGCCATTTCCCATTCATTGAGTACCTTTAGGCCCTTCAACGAATGGATTAAAATTTTTCATATGCAAGAGCTTAAGGTGCGTTTCAAAGAGAAGGCTGATCAGGTATCCGCAGAGATCAAAGGAATTTTAAAGGAGCATGGAAATCGTAAGATTGGAGAAGTAACCCTTAGCCAGATCTACCAGGGAATGCGCGGGATGACCGGCCTGGTTAGCGAAACCTCTCTGCTCGATGCAAATGAAGGCATTCGTTTTCGTGGTTATTCCATCCCTGAATTGCAGGAAAAACTCCCGAAAGCAAAAGGCGGCAGTGAACCACTGCCGGAAGGTCTGTTCTACCTGATGCTCATGGGCGAACTCCCTTCTGAAGAAGATGTGCACGAAATCACGTCAATTCTCCAGCGTCGTTCGCATGTTCCTAACTATGTTTTTGATACGATTGAATCGCTGCCTCTGCACACGCATCCCATGACGCAGTTTGTGGTGGGGATCATGGCCCTGCAGACCGAAAGTGCTTTTTCCAAGCGCTATGCAGCGGGTATGAATAAAAAAGATTACTGGGATGCCGCTTTCGAGGATTCACTAGATCTGCTGGCCCGACTGCCCCGCATCGCTGCTTATATTTATCGCCGCAAGTACAAAAACGGTGATCATATCCAACCGAATGGCCTGCTCGACTGGGCAGGTAACTTTGCCCACATGATGGGCTATGAGGATGAAAGTTTCAAGGAACTCATGCGCCTCTACATGACCATCCACGCAGATCATGAAGGAGGAAACGTATCGGCCCACACTACCCATCTGGTGGGCTCTGCGCTGAGCGATCCCTTCCTGAGTTTCGCTGCCGGTATGAACGGCCTGGCAGGCCCGCTTCACGGCCTGGCCAACCAGGAAGTGATCAAGTGGATCATGGAAATGCAAAAGGAACTGGGTACAGAAACGCCTACCAAAGAACAGATCGCAGAATATGTGCAGAAGACATTGTCGAACGGCAAAGTAGTTCCGGGTTACGGACACGCCGTTCTGCGCAAAACCGATCCGCGATTCACCGCACAGATGGAGTTCGGAAAAAAACACATGCCTGATGCTCCGCTGGTGAACGTGGTATGGAATATTTACGATGTTGTGCCTCCGATCCTGCAATCGCTCGGAAAAGTAAAAAATCCATGGCCGAATGTGGATGCACATTCCGGCGCCCTGCTGGTGCATTACGGCATGGAAGAATATGAGTTTTATACCGTATTGTTTGGGGTGAGCCGAGCCATGGGCGTACTGGCCTCTCTCTGCTGGGATCGTGCCCTCGCTCTCCCGATCGAACGTCCCAAATCCGTAACCACCGAATCTGTCAAAATGTGGCTGGAAGGCAAAGATGAGATCTGGGGTGAATAAGTATTAACTGCACTAAATGCGTTGGGGATTTGTTCCGGAGGTATCCGAACAAATCCCTTTTCGTTTTTATACCGCAACAGTTGACGGTATATGCAGGGTGAAAATGAATAACAAAATGCAGTGGAAAAGTTTAGGCGATGTGCGCCATGCCATATGGGAGAAAGGATTTTTTAGCGCATCGATGAAAAAGGGTGCTGTATTGCATTTTATGCCTTCAGAATAGCCGATGAATCCTTATTTTTATTCTCCCAAGAACATTCCTTACATGAAGAAAATTCTGAAAATTCATCCCGCCGATAATGTAATTGTGGCGCTTAAAGAGTTGGAAAAAGGCGAAGTCGTTCAGCACGAAGGTATATCGTATCAAATGCAGGAAGCCATTCCTGCCAAGCATAAATTTTATACGGAGGATATTCCACAGCATGGCGAAGTGAAAATGTACGGTGTGCTGGTGGGAAAAGTTGTTGTGGACGTAAAAAAGGGTAGTAGGATGACCACCGAAAACCTGCATCATGCAGCGGATCCATACGCCTACCGGGGTGTTCAATACAGCTGGCAGCCGCCGGATGTTGAGAAATTCCGTCAACGTACCTTTTTAGGTTACCATCGCTCCGACGGGCGGGTAGGTACGGCCAAGTACTGGCTGTTCATCCCTACGGTTTTCTGCGAGAACCGCAACCTTGATGTTATCCGCGAGGCGATGCACAATGAACTGGGCTATGCGGTCACCGATAAGTACAAGCAGTATACCCGAATGCTGAAACAGGCCTGGCTGAACGGAGAGGAATTAAAGGCCGATGTGTCGCTGGAAGCACGACCTGCTCATGCGGATCGCGTTTTTAAAAATGTGGACGGGATCAAATTTCTCAATCACCAGGGTGGCTGCGGCGGAACCCGACAGGACTCTGAAATACTGGAAAATCTGCTGGCAGCGTATGCCGACCATCCGAATGTAGGTGGTGTGACGGTACTCAGTCTGGGTTGCCAGCATCTTCAACTCAGCTCGTTTCTGGATACCATCAAAAAGCGGAATCCGCATTTCGACAAGCCGATTCACGTGTTTGAACAACAGGGATCAACCAGTGAAGAAGAACTGATCCGACAGGCCATTGCGGCTACCTTCAAAGGCCTTTCAGAGATTAATAAGTACGAGCGCACTCCTGCCACACTGGATAAATTAACAGTAGGCGTGAAATGCGGCGGGAGCGACGGATTCAGTGGGATTTCCGCGAATCCGGCAGTTGGGTATTTCTCCGACCTGCTGGTGGCGCTGAACGGGAAGATCCTGTTGGCGGAATTTCCGGAACTCTGCGGTGCAGAACAGGAATTAATAGACCGTTCGGTTAGTAAAGAGGCAGCAGAAAAATTCATTCATCTGATGGATGCCTACAGTGCGCAGGCGATTCAGGCGGGTTCCGGTTTTCACATGAATCCATCTCCCGGTAACATTCGGGATGGCCTGATCACGGATGCTATTAAAAGTGCAGGTGCCTGTAAAAAAGGTGGAACGTCTCCTGTTGTGGATGTGCTTGATTATACAGAACCAGCTACCAAACCCGGACTCAGTCTGGTTTGTACACCGGGGAACGACGTAGAAGCTACAACAGGTAAGGCCGCTTCCGGTGCTACGCTGATTTTGTTCACTACAGGATTGGGAACACCTACCGGCAATCCGGTTTGTCCAACTATTAAAGTGGCTACCAACTCCGCCCTCGCCAGGCGGATGAAAGATATAATTGACATCGATTGCGGTCCCATCATCGAAGGCGAAAAATCCATCGAAGAAATGGGAGAGGAGATCCTGGAATACTGCATCAAAGCCGCCAGTGGGGAAGTGATTCCCAAAGCGGTTCAGCTGAATCAGGATGACTTTATACCGTGGAAAAGAGGGGTGTCTTTGTAGAGATTAGAGATTAGATTTTAGTGATTGGGTTGGTGTTTAGATAATAGTTGTTGGTTTACTAATCACAAATCACTAATCTCTAAAATCTAATCTCTAATCTCTAAATCTTTCCTTTCTGTATTTCTTCCACCACCTGCGGATCCAGCAGCGTTGTCGTATCTCCGAGATTACCGGTTTCTCCTTCAGCAATTTTACGCAGGATACGCCGCATGATCTTACCGCTTCTGGTTTTCGGCAGTCCGGATACAAACTGGATCTTATCCGGTTTGGCAATCGGACCGATGATCTTACTAACCGTTAAGGTGATATCCTTCCGTGCCAGTGCTTCATCCCCGTGCGTACCGGTATAGATCACATAGGCATAGATGCCCTGGCCTTTGATATCGTGCGGATAACCCACTACAGC
>CANHUD010000148.1 GCA_947463665.1 Sphingobacteriales bacterium | reverse complement strand
TAAAAGCGCTGTATGAGGGAACGTCCACGCTGTCATCGCTCAAAAACAAAAAAAATAACATCAATGTATCCGTTCAGGATATGGTCAACTACTGGCGCCCCTTCCTCATCGACCCCGCCAATAATGTGCACATCGAATTCGTAAATACAAAGTACGAACCGGATAAATCACGGTCTGATTATAACAAACCTTACGTACCTTCCTCTTCTGTATATGCCCTCGAAGAACTGCTCTACGCCTTCCCGGAAGTAGCAGGGTACATTAATACCATTAATGGTGCTACCCGTTACACCAGCAGGCTCAGCGGATTTTTGTACTGGCCCAGATAAGCAACCATTTAAAAACGATTGTTCATGATTAAACGCGCCACTATCCAACAGTTCCTGCTGTGCATCACCCTGCTTCTGCAACTGTCTTTTGTATTCGCACAGCGAAACCTGCTGGAAGCAAAAGCCACAAAGGAACAAGTAGCCCAGGTATTACTCCCCACTACCAAATGGGTGTCCTATCCCGCTTACTCAGACCGGACCGCATGGGATAAACTGACCGGTGATCGAAAAGCAGCCATCATCCAGGAAGGAGAAAAATTCCTGACCTACGAATGGAAGGTAGTCAAAGCCACAGATTACCTGGCTTATGAACGCAATGGTACCCGTGTCATTATGGAAAATCCGTTCAATAGCAACAATACAGCCCTCATGCATCTCTTTTTGGCAGAATTGGCGGAGGGAAAAGGAAAATTCATCGATCAGCTCATTAACGGGGTTTGGCATACCTGCGATATGCGCTCCTGGGTGCTCTCTGCCCATCAGCCGGTACAGCGTACCAAAAGAGCCCTGCCGGATGAAGCCGAAGTGATCATCGACCTCACGTCGGGTGATATCGGCTCACTGCTCTCGTGGATACACTATTTTCTTGCACCCTCTTTTGATAATATCGATCCGGTAATCGCCGCCCGCATTCGTAAAGAGGTTAAGGTCCGCATCCTCGATCCCTACCTCCAGCGCAGCGATTACTGGTGGCAGGCACTGTCTGGCAACCCAGACCAGATGGTCAACAACTGGAACCCCTGGTGCAATTTCAATGTGCTCGCAGCCTTCCTGCTCATGGAAACAGATGCTAACCGTAAAGTAGAGGCCGTTCATAAATCCATGCGCTCCGTAGATCGCTTCATCGATTATACAAAAGACGATGGGGCCTGTGAAGAAGGTCCTTCCTACTGGGGACATGCCGCAGGTAAAATGTATGACTATCTCCAGCTGCTTTCCTATGCAACAGGAGGGAAAGTCGATATCTTTGCCCAACCCAAAATTCGCGCCATGGGCGAATACATCGCCCGCTCTTACATCGGTAACGGATGGGTCGTGAACTTCGCCGATGCCTCCGCCAAAGGGGGAGGAGAGGCCGGTCTGGTATACCGATACGGCAAAGCCACCAACAGCACCGAAATGCAACGCTTCGCCGCCTACCTCCACCAAAAGAATAAAGAAGAGGTGGTACACGCCCGCGATGCGTTCCGTACCTTCGAATCCCTCTGGTCTGAAAAAGAGGTTACCCTCCAATCACCAGCCCTCTCAACCGCCGCATCTGCCTGGTATCCGCAAACGCAATTCTGCTACATGCGCAGCAAAGATGCCTTCTTTGGAGCCAAAGGCGGATACAACGCCGAAAGCCATAACCACAACGATGTGGGCTCTTTTATCTATTACCTCAAAAACACACCGCTGCTCATCGATGCAGGTGTTGGCACCTATACCAAATTCACCTTCGGTCCGCAACGCTATTCCATCTGGACCATGCAAAGTGAATACCATAATCTGCCGGTGATCAACGGTACTCCGCAGAAGGATGGACGTGATTTCCGCGCCAAAAACGTTTCTTTCGACGCATCAAAACGCAGGTTACAGCTGGATATTTCAGGGGCCTATCCCAAATTAGCTTCCGTTACCGAATGGCTGCTTGATTACGAGCTAAGCGAAACGGGTATACTAACCATAAAGGAGAAATATTCACTGAAGGGTCCACAATACCCTAATCAGTTAAATTTCCTTTCTGCCGTTCCTCCCATGCAGGTCGAACCCGGAAAAATCAGGCTGACCAATAACGATGCTTCGGCTATATTTTCCTACGATGCAGCTGCCTTTGATTATTCCGTTCTTCCGGTTGAACTCCCGGATGTCCGGCTCTCCAGAGTATGGGGCAAAACGATCTACCGGATCCAGCTTCGCGCCAAATCCATACAATCGGATGGTAGCTATTCATTTGTCATAACCCCCGAAAAATAATTTCACGCTCAAATCCTATATTATGTACAAACGTCCGTTCTTCTTTTTACTCACCCTGATGGTGAGCTTCGCTACTCAGGCACAGTCGCTCTCCGGAGCCGCCCTCAAACAAAAACTCAATGCCAACCTCCAGCTGGCGGTTGAACAATATAAGCTGCTGCATCAAAATATTCCGGCCGACAGGATGCCGCAGAACTTCGACATAAAAACCGGGAAAATGGTGACCAGCAACACCAAATGGTGGTGCGCCGGCTTCTTCCCCGGAACCCTCTGGTATCTCTATGAACACAGCCGCGATGCCGCGATCCTTAACATCGCTGAACAACGGCTTCTTCAAATGGAACCGCAAAAACATTTCACCGGAAACCATGACCTCGGCTTCATGATGTATTGCTCCTTCGGAAATGCCTATCGCATCACCGGCAACCCATCATACCGCAAAACTATTGATACCGCCGCCATGTCGCTGGCCACCCGCTTCCGCCCAAAAATCCAGTCGATCCAGTCCTGGGACTCCAGCAAAAACTTCCGCTGCGCTGTCATCGTGGATAACATGATGAACCTCGAACTGCTCACCTGGGTCAGCAACAACGGAGGAGATCCCCGTTTCCGCGATATCGCTGTAACCCACGCCAATAGCACCATCGAGCGGCATTTCCGTCCGGATAACGCCGCCTTCCATGTACTCGATTACAGCCTGGCCTCCGGCGAACTGCTGCGCAAAACTACCTGGCAGGGCTATTCAGATTCTTCTGCGTGGGCACGCGGACAGGCATGGGCTATGTACGGTTATACCACCATGTATCGCCTCACCAAGGACAAAAAATACCTGGATCAGGCAAATAAGATCGCTGATTTTGTGCTCAATCACAAATTCTTCCCGGCCGATGGAGTGCCTTACTGGGATTTCGATGCCCCTAATCTCCCCAACGAACTACGAGATGCTTCCGCCGGTTCCATTATGGCCTCCGCCTTCCTGGAACTCACCGATTACACCAAAGGTGCCCGTAAGAAAAAATACATGAGTACCGCTGAAACAATTCTCACCACCCTGTCATCCGATGAATACCTGGCTAAGGCCGGCACCAACGGTGGCTTTCTGCTCAAACACAGCGTAGGCGCCCTGCCGCTCAAAGGTGAAGTGGATGTGGCCCTCACCTATGCCGATTACTATTTCGTGGAAGCGATGCTCCGCTACCTGAAAAAATAACGCAGTAGTTTAGTTTTAAAATCGATCCGGCAGCGCCTCGGCCTGCCGGATTTTTTTATGCCATACACCCTCACTTTTGTATATTGAGGAATCGAATCATACGTCATGAAGCGCTTTTTTCCCAGCCTAAGGCACCTCCTCTGCCTCTCATTCATGTCCTCCTCACTGTTTGCCCAGCAAAAAACAGATACGGCCCGCTTCATGGTGGCCGCAGCCCATCCGCTGGCAACCAAAGCCGGAATGGATATCATGGCCCGGGGCGGGAATGCCTTCGATGCGATCACCGCCTCTGCCTTCATGCTCTCCGTGGTAGAACCTACCATGAGTGGCCTTGGGGGCCGATTGCAAACCATCTACCGCAAAGCATCCGGAGAAACAGGCGGGATCGATGCCACCACACAGGTGCCGGCCTCCTATAAACCCACCCAAAAAGAAGAAGAAGATGGCTTCGGTGCCGCAGGTGTGCCGGGTATGGTCAAAGGCATCATCGAACTGCATAGCAAAAACGGAAAACTCCCCCTCAAAACCGTGATGGCCCCTGCCATTCAGACGGCTCAGGAAGGATTCATCGTGTTAAAAGACGAAGCATCCCGAATGGCCTCCGCCATCAAAGAAATTCGCCGGTTCCCCTCTACCGCCAAACATTTTCTGATCAACGATTCCTCCCCCATCGCGGGCTCCCGCTTTCAACAGCCCGTGCTGGCCAAAACGTTGCAACGCATAGCTAAAGACAAAGGCAAATCCTTCTACTACGGAGGTGAAGCCCGTACCCTGGCCTCGGAAATCAGCAAGGGTGGGGGATACCTCACGTACAATGATATCATGGCCTACACAGCCAATCCGGCTAAACTCCTCCGGGGCTCCTACCGGGGCTATGAGATCATCGGACTGGGCATGCCTTCCTACGGAGCCATCGTCATCGAAATGCTCCACCTCCTCGAACAACAACCGCTGGATACCTGCTCCGAAGCAGTATACCTGATCCACCAGGCCAATGCCCATAAAAAAGCATACGACGACCGGAAATTCCTGCGCAAAGAAGAAGAGAAACTGATCGATAAATCTTTTGCGGCAAGCCGATGGAAGGATGAAACTACCACTTCTGCCGCCTCTCCCGAAGATGCCAGAAATGGCCATACCACCCACCTCGTGGCCAGCGATGAAGATGGAAATGTGGTCAGCCTCACCCAAAGCCTGGGTCCGGTAATGGGTTCCAAGATCACTGCACCCGGTGGCTTCCTCCTGGCCACCAGTATGGGGCCCTATCTTAGCAACATGCGCGCAGGTGAAAGAGCCGCTTCGCATATCGCCCCCATCCTGGTGCTGAAAGACGGTGTGCCCGTACTGGCCCTCGGTGCCGCCGGCGGTGCCCGCATCGTACCGGCAGTGGTGCAGGTGATCAGCCGGTTCATCGACCGGCAACTCCCGCTGGAAAAAGCACTGGCCGCCGCCAGAGTATTTCAACTGGAAAAATCCCTGCAGGTAGAAAATCATAAAGAAATCCTCTGGGAAGATCTGAAAACCCTCCAACTCCTGCGTCAGCAAAAAATTCCTGTTACAGAAGTCCGCCAAACCGCCCAGTTCGGCAGAGTTCATGCCATACAACGATTGCCTAATGGTGAATGGATCGGTGCAGCAGACCCCGACTGGTCCGGATCAGCCGGACAATAACCCACCAACCTTCCACATGAAAAAAATACTCCTCCTCCTGCTGCTCTGTCAGCAAGTTGTACTCGCCCAAACGGGTTATACGAACTTCCCCGGTTATCCCAGCCGGGACGCCTCTCTCGATGCGCTCCCGGGCTTCCGAAACCCGCCTCCTGGTTACGGAGAGGTGCCTTTCTGGTGGTGGACGGGCGATACGCTCGATGTGGAACGCATGCTGGGACAGATCCGCGAACTCAGCAAAAAAGGCATCAGCGGGGTACAGGTCAACTACTCCCACCTGGATACACCCGGCTGGATGACCGAACAGGACAATCCACACATCTTCACCGACGCCTGGTGGAAGATCTATTCCCGCATCTCCGAAGAATGTTTCAAATACAACATGGGCATCGGCCTGAGTACCTACACGATCGACTGGCCGCGCGGTGCACCCAATCTTTTCTACCAGCTCTTCTATCGCAAAGAATGGCTCAATGCCCACGAACTCAAAATGGGCAAACGCCTCCGGATAAAAGGCGGCGAATCGGCCAGCCTCACCCTAACCAGTGAACCAGTGGTAATGGGCAAACAGGACTTCGCCGAATCCACCCGCTTCACCGTCCGGCCGCAACGCATTACGGTCAAAGCCTACGCCGTGAAAAACGGAAAACTGCAAAAAGGTGCGCGCGACCTCTCGGCCTTAATTACAAATGAGCAGCTCCGGTGGACCGCCCCCGAAGGAGAATGGGAGATCATCGAATTCCTCTCCGTCCGCCGTCCGGGCACCATGAACCCGCTCCTGCCGGGATCCGGAGATACCATCGTCCACGGCTATTTCCAGCAGTTCCAGGATAAAAAAGCGGATAAATCTTCCGCCGGACTCAACTATTTCTTCAACGATGAACTCCACATCGGTCTCGGAAAGTTCGCCTGGCATCCTTCCCTGGCAGATAGCTTCCGTATCCGAAAGGGGTAT
>CANHUD010000147.1 GCA_947463665.1 Sphingobacteriales bacterium | reverse complement strand
TCGGAAGAGGGCTGGTGAAGACGGTAGGAGATTTTGGGATGCAGGGAGAATTGCCCTCGCACCCGGAGCTGCTCGACTGGCTGGCAGTGGAGTTTCGCGAAAGCGGATGGGATATTAAGAAGCTGGTAAAGCTGATGGTGACATCGGCCGCCTATAAACAAACTACCAGGAGATCACCCAAGGTGTACCAGATCGATCCGGATAATAAGTTTCTGAGTTACTATCCGAGATTGAGAGTAAGTGCTGAATTGCAGCGCGATCTGGTATTGAGCTCAGCAGGACTGCTGCATCCGGAGATTGGCGGACCGAGCGTAAAGCCTTATCAGCCTAAAGGCGTGTGGGAAGCGACTACATCCGGAAGGGGAGAACTGGCCCGCTATGTACAGGATACCGGCGAAAAATTATATCGAAGAGGTCTGTACACGTTCATTAAAAGAACAGCACCGCCACCAGCGCTGCTGATCATGGATGCCAGTACGCGCGACCAGTGTGAAGTGACCAGGACGCGCACCAATACGCCGTTGCAAGCCCTCGTACTCATGAACGATCCGCAAACGCTGGAAGCTGCAAGGGTACTGGCCCAGCGAACGGCCAACCTGAAGCTGACGGAAGAGCAGAAGCTGGAACGTATGTTCAGGAGCATTCTTTGCAGGCGCCCCAATGTAAAAGAACTCACCATGCTTTCGGAGTATTACCAGCAGGAAAAACAACAGTTTCGGCAGCAAAAACAAAAAGCATCGCTGTATCTGGCTTCGGGAGAATATAAGCAGATCGCTACACCTGATATTGCTGAAACGGCAGCTCTGATGCAGGTCGGGCAAATGTTGTACAACATTGATGAAACAACGATAAAATGAAGCTGACGCTGTCCAAAAAGATACTAGTGGGTACGGCTCTGGTTGGAGTCCTGGGAATGGTGGCCTATCTCAGTATGTCGCCTGCCCAGGCGGATGATGGCGGCGTTCCCGATGTAGTGGATTTCAATTTTCACGTGCGGCCCATCTTATCCGACAAATGCTTCAAATGCCATGGACCGGATGCCAATAAACGAGAAGCTGGTCTGCGGCTCGATACGGAAGAAGGTGCGTTCGCCGCATTAAAAGAAGATCCCTCCAAACATGTGATCGTGGCGGGCAATCCGCTGGAATCCGCGCTGTACCAGCGCATCATTGCATCGGATACTTCCATATTAATGCCGCCTCCATCCGCGAATTTATCCCTAACTCAAACGGAGATTGCCATTCTGAAGAAATGGATTCAGCAGGGAGCAACGTATAAAAAACACTGGTCGTTCATAGCACCCGTACGACCCACTGTTCCAAAGGTGGATGCGGATATCGAACCGGTTAATCCTATCGATAACTTTATTTTTGCCAAACTGGAAGAAAAAGGTCTGGAGCCCAGTGCCACGGCCGATAAAGAAACCCTGCTCAAGCGGGTTAGTATGGACATCACCGGTCTGCCGCCCAGTGTGGAATTACAGGATAAGTTTCTGAACGATGCGTCTCCGGATGCCTATGAAAAAATAGTGGATGAATTACTGAAGAGCCGGCATTACGGGGAGAAGATGGCGATTCACTGGCTGGATCTGGCCAGGTATGCGGATAGCCATGGGTATCAGGATGACAGTTACCGGACCATGTGGCCCTGGCGCGACTGGGTCATTCATGCTTTCAATAAGAACTATCCTTTTTCTACTTTTCTGACCTGGCAACTGGCAGGAGATATGCTGCCGAATGCGACCAAAGAACAGATCCTGGCTACGGGTTTTAACCGGAACCACAAGATCACGCAGGAAGGTGGGGTGATCGATGAGGAATACAGAATTGAATATGTAACGGATCGGACCAACACATTTGGTAAAGCCTTTCTGGCACTCACACTGGAATGCTCCAAATGCCATGATCATAAGTATGATCCGATTTCACAAAAAGAGTATTACAGCACGTTCGCGTTTTTTGACCGGGTGCCAGAGAGAGGACTGGCAAGGAATCTGAGCTTATCATCGTATGCCGATTCTCCGTACATCCGGGTAACCACTACCGATGTGGACAGCATCCTGACCTTCATCAACAAGAAAGATACCAGTCCGGTGAAAGTGATGGTGATGCAGGACAGTGCAGCTATCCGCTATACCCGCTTACTAAGGAGAGGCGCATATGATCAGCCTGCCGATACGGTAGAAATGGCAACCCCCGCTTCCGTACTTGCCTTTAATCCAGCCAAATTTGAACGCAATCGTTTGGGTTTGGCCCGATGGATGCTGGCACCGGAAAATCCGCTGACGGCAAGAGTTTTTGCGAATCGGTTGTGGAATGAATTTTTCGGAAGAGGACTGGTAAAAACAGTAGGGGATTTCGGTAGGCAGGGAGAATTGCCTTCGCATCCGGAACTGCTCGACTGGCTGGCGGTGGAGTTTCGGGAAAGCGGATGGGATATTAAGAAGCTGGTTCGACTGATGGTGACATCGGCCACATACAAACAAACTACCAAACGATCTTCTAAGGTTTACCAGATCGATCCCGAAAATAAATACATGAGTTACTATCCGAGACTGAGAGTAAGTGCTGAACTGCAGCGGGATCTGGTGCTCCGATCCTCTGGTTTACTGAATCCGGAAATCGGTGGTCCGAGTGTAAAACCGTACCAGCCCAAAGGAGTTTGGGAGGCCACAACTTCCGGTAGAGGCGAGCTGGCTGTTTATCAGCAGGACATCGGCGATAAACTGTACAGGCGAGGGTTGTATACGTTTATTAAAAGAACGGCACCCCCTCCTGCTTTGCTCATCATGGATGCCAGTACTCGCGACCAGTGTGAAGTGAGCCGCATCCGGACGAACACGCCTCTACAGGCACTCGTACTGATGAACGATCCGCAAACGCTGGAAGCCTCAAGGGTACTGGCACAGCGGACTGCCAACCTGAAGCTGACCGAAGAACAGAAACTGGAACGACTGTTCCGAACGGTTGTCTGCCGCAGGCCAACAACGAAAGAGAAGGGGATGCTGCTGGAGTATTATCAGCAGGAAATCGCTATCTTCCGAAAGGATAAAAAACGGGCCACAAAGTATCTGGAGGCTGGGATGCATCCGCAGATAGCTACGCCCGATGTGGCGGAAGCGGCGGCACTGATGCAGGTAAACCAGATGTTATACAATATTGACGAGACCACCATTAAATAAACGAAGATGGACAATCAGGAAAAACAATTTCGGCTAAACATTACCAGAAGACATTTTCTGACCAGGGCCGGACTGGGTTTTGGCAGCGCAGCATTGGGGACCCTGCTGTTTAAAGACCAGTTGTTTGGCACAGGTGAAGCTACCAATAGTCTTCCATTAGGGTTAGCACAGTTTGCGCCGAAGGCGAAACGCATCATCTATCTGTTTCAGAATGGTGCTCCTTCTCAGTTGGAGACCTTTGATTATAAACCGCTGCTCAACAAAATGCATGGGGAGGAATTACCGGCATCGGTTCGTATGGGGCAGCGACTGACGGGGATGACGGCCAATCAGGAGAAGTTTCCGCTGGTGGGATCGGCGTTTGAATTTTCCCAGCACGGACAATCCGGTGCATGGATCTCCAATAATTTTCCGCACATTAGTTCAATTGCCGATGACATCTGCATCATCCGCAGTATGCATACCGAAGCGATCAATCATGACCCGGCGCTTACGTTTTTCCAGACCGGTGCGCAGCAGGGCAATCGCCCCAGTATGGGAGCCTGGATGAGTTATGGACTGGGTAGCGAGAATGCTAACCTTCCGGCTTATACCGTGTTGCTGTCGCGCGGACGAGGCAATGGCCAGGGCGTATATTCCAAACTCTGGAGCAACGGTTTTCTGGACAGCATGCACCAGGGGGTGGTATTCAGCAGCGGGGAGGATCCGGTGTTGTATCTCAAAAACCCGGAGGGGCATGATAAGCAGAGCAGGCGCAGCATGCTTGACAAGCTGGCGCAGTTTAATTCAGAGGCCTTTGAATCATATGGAGATCCGGAAATCAATACCCGCATCCAGCAGTATGAGATGTCGTACCGCATGCAAAGTGCCGTGCCCGAACTCACAGATTTGAGCAAGGAGCCGGATCACATTATCAAGATGTATGGGGCCGATTGTCTGATTCCGGGATCGTATGCGGCGAACTGTCTGCTTGCCCGTAAGCTCTCTGAATCCGGGGTACGCTTCGTTCAATTGTACCACCAGGGTTGGGATACGCATGGCAATCTGGTGAACGATATGAAGATGCAGGCAGAAGATGTGGATCGTGCATCGGCGGCACTGATCAGGGATCTGAAGCAACGCGGACTGCTGGATGAAACGCTGGTAATCTGGGGCGGTGAATTTGGAAGGACGAATTTCTGTCAGGGTAAAATCGATCCGATGAATTACGGTCGCGATCATCATCCTAAGAGCTTTAGCATCTGGATGGCCGGTGGTGGTGTGAAGCCTGGTATCGTATATGGCGAAACCGATGAATTCGGATATAATATTGTGAAGGATCCGGTCAGTGTGCATGATTTCCATGCTACCGTGCTGCACCTGATGGGGATCGATCACGAGCAGCTTACGTATAAACATCTGGGAAGGAGATACCGGCTCACGGATATTGCCGGACAGGTAGTAAACGGAATCATTGCTTAAGCGAATCAAGAAATTTTTTACATGTCCAGACACGTCTCGATTGTTACCAACCTGATCCTGGTTTTGCAGGTATTCCTGTTGCTGTTTTGTTTTGTGGACCTCAGCGGAATGCCTGCGTGGCTGTTGTATTCCGGAAAATTCCATCCACTGCTGCTGCACCTGCCTGTTGCCATGGTGTTGTTGCTGCTGCCACTTTCGATGTTCCGGAATCGGAATGCGGATGATACGTTAACCATGGTGTTACGATTGGCATTGGTGTATACTGCTTTGTTTTCCACGCTCACAGCCATGGCAGGTCTGCTGCTGGCGGCGGGGGAGAGCTACGATCCTGAAACCCTTTTTCTACATAAATGGTTTGGTGTGGGCGTAGCCTTTGCGGCACATGCACTGATCTACATCGATGCATTTGCGGCCAGTCGCCGGATGGTCTGGAATATATCCCTTTTGGTTACGATCGTGTCCACCATTATCGGCAGTCATTTTGGAGGAACCCTCACCCATGGGGAAGGTTTTCTTGCCTATAGCGGAGAGGAACAGAAAGGGGTAGGAGAGATAACCTTTTCGGATACTACTACGGTTTATGCAGGCGCCCTGCAGCCGATTATGGAAGCCAAATGTATTTCCTGTCACAATGAGAAAAAAGCCAAGGGCGGGCTCGATATGACTGCGCTGAATGCCGTACTGAAAGGCGGGCAATCAGGGGCTACGTGGGTGGCCGGAGATCCCGACAACAGCCTGATTCTGCAGCGGATGCTGCTGGATATGGACGATAAGAAGCACATGCCTCCCAGAGGCAAGGCTCAGCTGAGTTCGGTGGAGATCATGCTTTTCAAGGAATGGATTCGTTCCGGTGCAAAAGCCGATCTAACCTATCATGGGTTGCCGGAAACCGATACGTTAAAAAAGATCATTGCTACGTTCATTGCTTCATCTGCGGTAAAGAAAGAAGCGAAGACCTATACTTTTGATGCGGCTTCTGCGGCGGATATCGAACGTTTGAATACCCCTTTCAGGAGAGTGATGCCGGTTGCGGTACAGTCGCCTGCACTGGTGGTGAAGTTTTATCTGAAGGAGAAGTTTGAACTGGGCATGGTAAAAGAGTTGCAGCGGGTGGCCGGGCAGGTAGTGGAGATTAATTTGTCGACCATGCCGGTAGGGGATGACGTTATTGATCTGCTGGCACCGTTTGAGCAACTGGAAGTGTTGAATTTGAATGGAACCGATGTGACCGGAAAGAATTTCGCGAAACTGTCGGCGAATAAAAAACTGGAACAACTTTCTATTGCCAATACGAAGGTGGGACAGTCGGCGCTTGCCGAACTGGGCAAACTGCCATCGCTCAAAAAAGTGTTTCTCTGGAACAGCCATGTTTCTAAAGAAGAAATTGCCGCATTGCGCAAATCATATGCGGGCATTCAGTGGGATCTTGGGTTTATTCCGGATCCGTCGGAGCGATTGAAATTGTCGATCCCCTATCCG
>CANHUD010000146.1 GCA_947463665.1 Sphingobacteriales bacterium | reverse complement strand
TCCGATTTCAGCAGAATTGGAATGAGCTTCAACCTCAACCGGAACATTGGCAAAAAACTGCGCATCGGAACCAGCACATCGGTATCCAATTCGGTTACAAACGGGGTGAAGACCGGTACCGATAAATCGGATGCTGCCAGTGCGGGGGTGATCCGGGCAGCCCTAACCTATCCGTCTACTATCCAGCAGGAAGAGGAGTTTGACGGATCCGGTGAAGGATTCTTCATTACCAATCCGCTTATTTATTCCAGGGATGTGTTGAACCGCATCACCGGTGTAAGTATATTTTCTTCCAGCTATGCCGAACTGAGTTTAGGGAAACATTTCAAACTCCGGCAGAACCTGGGTTTCAACTACGGTTCCAATACCCGCGATCAGTATTATCCGCGCACGGTATTTGAAGGATATAGTTTAAAAGGCAGTGCCCTCAAGGCAGATAATTTATGGACCAGTCTGGTTTCTGAAAGCCTGCTGACGTACCAGCAAAAAAAGGGCCGTCATAATCTTGGATTCACCGGTGGTTCCACGTTTGAACGTACAGGAGGAAGCTCTGTTCGGGCAGAAGCCAGAACCTTTCCGAATGATCTGCTGAAGAACGAGAACCTGCAGGCTGCTGAACAAATTCTTCCGGTAGTTACGAATAAGTACCAGGCGACCCTGATCTCTTTCCTCGCGAGAGCGAGCTATGGGTTTGACGACCGCTATCTGCTTACCCTTGCGTATCGTCAGGACGGATCCAGCAAGTTTGGTCGCAACAACAAATGGGCGGGTTTCCCTTCTGCGGGACTGGCCTGGAAACTGCACAACGAATCGTTCCTGAAAAAATCCGCTCTGGTAAAGAACCTGATCCTGAGAGCCAGTTATGGTATGACCGGCAACCAGGGGATCGGCGCTTATTCCTCACTCGCCAAACTGGCGGTGTACAACTATCCGTTCAACGGATCCGTGCAAACTGGTCTGGCCGATGACATATTTGCCGGTCCGGCCAATGCAGAACTGCGCTGGGAAACCACTACGGCCTACAACGCCGGGCTGGATCTCGGTCTGTTCGATGGCAGGCTGAATTTCAAAGCCGATGTGTACCTGAAACGTACCGATGATCTGCTTCAATTCCTGACCACTCCGGCCTCTACCGGATTCCAGCGCCAGCTGAGAAATTCAGGATCAGTAGAGAACAAAGGACTGGAACTGGCACTGGAAGCGATAGTGGTGGATAAATCCGATTTTAAATGGAGATCACAGTTCAACATCTCCTTCAACCGGAATAAGATTCTGAGTCTGGGTGGCGGCGTGAAAGAACAGTTCGCCAATAATATCTCCACTCGTGATGCACCCTTCATCCAGGTGGCCGGCCGCCCCATCGGTGCACTCTTTGGATTTAAGGAAGATGGTTTCTATGATAACGAAGCGGAAGTGCGCAACCACCTGGTGTACACCAACCAGCCTTTCAACATCATTCGCCGGATGGTAGGGGAGATCAAGTACATGAACCTCGACAATGATCCTACCTCTATTTCCAATACCGACAGAACCTTTATTGGTGATGTGAATCCTGATTTCATCTTCGGGTTTACCAATAATTTCAACTACAAGCGCTTCGACCTCAGCATCCTGATCAACGGCGTGTATGGCAATGATATCGTGAATATGAACACGATGTTCAACGCCAATGTAGGCGGTGGTAAAAACGTACTGAAGGATGTACTCGATGGTGCCTGGGCACAGGGGAAAGACAATAGCAACGCTACTTCACCCAAACCCATGCGCCAGTTCTGGAGGGCCGTGCTGTTCTCCGACCGGTTTGTGGAGGATGGCAGTTTTGCCCGTCTGAGAAATGTGACCATCGGGTACACGCTGCCGGCGAATACCATCAGAGGCATCAGCTCGATCCGTCTGGCACTGGCCGGGAACAACCTGTACACCCTTACCCGTTACACAGGCTATGATCCGGAAGTGAACAGCTATGGCGACAATCCGGCATTGTTCGGAGTGGACCTCGGTGGATATCCCAACAACCGCAGTATGAATTTCTCCGTTCGGTGTACCTTCTGATTTAATGAATTGAAAACAAGTATATGCGACAGCATTCTTTCATAAACCGCTTATGTGTGCTGCTTTTCCTCAGCACCGGCTTTTTCTCCTGCGCCAAGCAGCTGGAAGAAAAAACCTTTTCCTTCGTTTCTCCGGAAACGTTTTATAAAAACGAGTCCGACGCCAAAACAGCCGTCAACGGTGTGTACAATGCCCTCTATTCCTGGGATTTGTATTTACAGCCGATGTGGAACCTCACGGTGCTGGATGATGACCATGTATCCGGAGTCGACTGGTTCCTGGGCACTACCGGTGCCGGTAACCCACAGGGATACTGGGGCGTCAACGGTCCATGGGTGGGCTGTTACACCATCATCGGCCGCGCCAATACGGTGCTGGAAAATGTAGAGAAAATCCAGTCGAACATCGATGCCGATATCAAAAAACGCATCCTCGGGGAGGCCTATTTCCTGAGAGGCTGGGCCTATTTCCAACTGGTACAGCTCTACGGAGGGTTGCCGATCCGCCTGAAATCGCTCTCCAGCGATGCCAACGTGAATGTTCCGCGCAGCAGCGTAAAAGAAACGTATAAGGTGATCATCGATGACCTGAAGAAAGCCGAAACCATGCTCTTTCCGTTCGGTCATGCCAAAGCGGGTGAGCCGGGTAGAGCTACACAGGGCCTCGCCAAATCATTGCTCGCGAAAGTGTACCTGACCATCGGATCCGGTTCACTGGCCAACGCCAGCATCTTTGTACGCGGTGGTACCGATAATGGAAACTACTCTTACACAAAATCTGCAGTGGCAGGCCTCGAAGGGGAAGACAGCAAAGCCTGGTACCAGCTGGCAGCCACGAAGGCACAGGAAGTGATGACCAGCGGTGAATACAGCCTATTCCCGAACTGGAAAGACATCTGGAGCAAGGCCGGAAGAAACAAGCAGGAGAACATGTGGCAGCTCCAATCCGTTGCCGGTACTGCGTTTGTGAACCAGCTCAATATTTATTTCTCTGCCGTTTCTACGTTCGGTAGAGGGGCTGTCTGGTTCACCAACAATCATTATCAAGATTATGAAGATGCCGATAAACGTGTATTGGATGGTGTTTCCCACAATTTCACGATCAGTTCCGGAGCACGTTATTACTATCCATCCTGGCAGGCCGCTCTTTATCAGGTAGTAAATGGAGTCACCTTCAATAACAACGGAACCACTGATAACCGTGCCTACACCATTAAATATGCCGATGTGAACGATCCGCTGGTCTCCAACAGCGATGCCTTCTTTCCGCTGATGCGCTATGCCGAAGTGCCGCTGATGATCGCAGAAGCGCTCAATGAGGTGAATGGCGGACCTACCACGGAAGCCTATGCAGCGCTCAACATGATCCGCTCCAGAGCCGGTGCCAGTCTGGCCCCCGCAGGCATGACGCAGGAACAGTTCAGAAGCTACGTATTAGCAGAGCGCGCCCGCGAATTTGTATTGGAAGGTGTTCGTCGTTTTGATCTGCTGCGCTGGGGCGTTTATATGCCGGTTATGAACCGGATTTCAGCCGGTCAGAACAATATTTCAAAGGTCAGAAGCCAGCGCAATCTGCTGCTGCCCATACCGCTGACAGAGCTGAATTCCAATCAGGCCATCACTACAAACAATCCGGGCTGGTAATTAAACTGAATAAAGTCATCTACATGAAAAAATATCTTTCCATCACAGGTGTACTGAGCAGCATGTTCATGCTGATGATGCTCACCACAGGATGTAAAAAAGAAAAAGTGGCACCCGATCTGAGACCAACCCTCACGGCGGTGACTACACTGAATAACCGAACTTCAGGGCTGAATGCCGTTAATTACGGCGAATGGATCATGCTCAAAGGAACCAATCTCGCCACTACCTTCAAAGTGGATTTTAATTCCGTGCTGGCAGCAGATTCGCTGATCTATGCAGACGATACCAGCGTAACGGTCAAAATCCCGTCGGTACTGCCGGATCCTTCACAAAATCCCATTACGGTAACCACCAAATATGGAACGGCTACCCTGAACTTTAAGATTCTTCAGCCGCCTCCCATCATCACTTCCTTCGATCCAATGGCAGGGCCTTCCGGTCAGACCGTCACCATCGTGGGCAATCATTTTGGTGGAGTTACGGAAGTCCGTTTCGGAAATACACCGGCTACCATCGTGTCCAGTAAAAAAGATGAGATTAAAGTGACGGTTCCACCGGGAATCACCTGGGCTTTTATCACCGTAACCACCGCCAGTGGCTCTGTGACGTCATCCATTGCCTATGGCTTTTCCTTTGTGATCTATGACGATGCACTTGCCACCGGCTGGTCGAATACATCGTTCAGCGCCACAGCCGTTTTGAACAATACTTCTCCGGTGAGAAGGGGTGTGAATTCCATCAAAAATACCTGTACTGCTACCTTTGGTGCATTGCGCCTTACCAAAGCCAGTCCGGCTATTCCCATGACCTCCTACACCTTCGTTAAGTTTTCTATATACGTGACGCCGGGCTCTGTGGGCAGGAGAGTAAAAGTTATGCTGAACGGACAAAGTGCTTCAGGTCCCACGCTTACGCTCCCGAATCAGGAAGGATGGGTGGAATACCAGATTCCCAAAACCAGTCTGGGTAATCCGGCTACACTCACCTCCATAACCTTCCAGGAGTTTAGCGGACTGCGTCAGGAATTTTTTGTAGATGATATAGGATTGCTCTGATGAAAAATAGTAGGGGTATGTTGGTTTGTTTCCTCAGCAGGACCGGTCTGGTACTGGTCTTGCTGTTGCAGTTGCAGCCCACTGCCTCTGCCCAGCAACCCGCTGATGCAGCGGCAACCCGCGAAACAAAAAACCTCTATGCCTCCCTTTTTCGGATTCAGAAAACAGGCGTATTGTTCGGCCATCAGGATGCACTGGCCTACGGTGTAGGCTGGAAGGGCCTTTCGGATGAATCGGATGTACAGCGCGTCACCGGTGAACATCCGGGTTTGTTTGGATGGGACATCGCCGGTATTGAACAGGGTAAAACGGCGAATATTGACGGTGTGCCCTTCAGCGCTATGCGGGAACACATCCTTCGTTCCTTCGAAAACGGAGCGGCCATCACCATCAGCTGGCATGCCGATAATCCGCTTACAGCAGGCAATGCCTGGGATACCACACATGGATCCCTCGCCTCTGTTCTGCCGGGAGGCACTAAGCATGCCCTTTACAAAATCTGGCTGGATCGGGCCGCCCAATTCATCGGATCGCTCAAAACCCGCAATGGAACGGCCGTTCCGGTTTTGTTTCGTCCGTTTCACGAACTCACCGGCAACTGGTTCTGGTGGTGCCGCAACAATGCGAAACCGGACGAATTCATCGCCCTTTGGCGCTTCACGGTATCGTATCTGCGGGATGTCAAAAAAATACACCAGTTGCTCTATGTGTACAATACCGCTGATTATTCATCGGAAGCTGCCTTTCTGGAATACTATCCAGGAGATGAATGGGTAGATGTACTGAGTTTCGATCGCTATCAGTATGCGGGCAATGGACAGCGGGAACAATTTATATCGATCGTTTCCAGACAGCTGGATATCCAGCACAAACTGGCAGTTGAGCGGAAAAAACCGGCGGCCATCGCCGAAACCGGTTTCGAAGGCATTCCCGATCCGCTCTGGTGGACGCAGACGCTCTATCCCTTACTGAAGCGGGTTCCCATGGCGTATGTGCTGCTCTGGCGCAATCACGGGTATATGCCATCCACCGGAACCATGCACCATTATGTGCCCTTTCCGGGTCATTCTTCTGCAAAAGATTTCTTCCGACTCTACCAGCTGCCGGATCTGATTTTCGAGCGGAAAGTTTCTTCATTACAGCTTTATCGTTGACTATGCGTTTGCACTGGATAGACATTTCAATACTGGTCGTTTACCTGCTGGCGATGGTTTTCATCGGCATGTACATGCGTAAACGCGCCGGTAAAAACAAAGAAAGTTACCTGATGGGGGGCAAGAAAATGCCCTGGTACATGCTCGGACTCAGCGATGCCAGTGATATGTTCGACATCAGCGGCACGATGTGGATGGTGGCCCTCTGCTTTGTGTACGGCCTCAAAAGCAT
>CANHUD010000145.1 GCA_947463665.1 Sphingobacteriales bacterium | reverse complement strand
TCAATCGGTCGGACAGGAAAAAGATGAATGTCTTTTTCGAATACCTCTTTGGTTAAAGCGCGGATTGTAGAGATATCATCCACAATCATAATACCCCTTCCATGCGTACCCAGCACAAGGTCTTGTGTTTCCGGATGGATCTGTATATCCCTTACCAGTGCATACCACGGAATGTTGTTCTTCATACGGAACCAGCTGCTTCCGCCATCTATGGTAGCAAACAGCCCCATCTCGGTACCCAGAAACAACAGATCCCGGTTCACCAGATCCTCCCGAATTTTGTGCGCAAAACCGGTAAACTCATCGCTTTTCAGCAATGTCCAGCTTTTACCCATATCCGTTGATCTGGCAACATATGTTTTATGATCACCATAGGTATGATTGTCAAACGTAGCATATACCGTTGCTTTATCGAATCGGGAAGGCTCAATGCTGCTAACCCACGTCTGTGCCGGAATACCGGCCAGTGCATAGTTGCCGGAAACATTTGTCCAGGTCTTTCCGCCATCGGCGGTCACCTGAAGATTCCCATCATCTGTTCCTACCCACACCAGCTGGTCGTCCAGCGGTGATTCTGCAATCGAAAAAATAGTACAATGGTTTTCGGCCGATGTCACGTCGGCACTCAGACCTCCGCTGTTTTCCTGCTGCTGTTTCGCTTTGTCGTTGGTAGTAAGATCTCCGGATATCTTTTCCCAGCTTCTGCCCTGATCACCGGATCGGTACAGATATTGTGCAGCTACATAAAGATGGCGAGGGTTTTTCGCACCCATAACAATGGGGGTATTCCAGTTCCAGCGTAATTTATCATCTCCCTTCTGCGCCTGTGGCCTTACCGAAATACTCTTGAATGTCCGAAGATCAATACGGTTCACATCTCCCCCCTGTGATTCTGCATATACAATGTTTTCATCGGTGGGATCGGGTGTTACCCAGAATCCGTCGCCTCCATACAGTTCCAGCCAGTCGGAATTCTTCACACCACCAGGCGCAGAGGAAGGAGCTCCCCAGGAACCATTGTCCTGCAACCCTCCATATACCCGGTAGGGCTTACGATTGTCTACTGCAACATGGTAAAACTGCCCAACGGGTAACCCCTGCAGATAGTGCCAGGTAACCCCACGGTCAAGACTCATATATACACCTCCATCTGTTCCAAGATAGAGCTGATCCGTGTTTTGAGGATTAATCCATAAAGCATGATGATCTGCATGCGGCACAGCTCCCTCTCCGGATGGGTTAGCAAAGGAATAGCCCCCGTCAACAGAATAGGAAAACATATAGGCCGGCCGGTACACCCGCTTTGCATCTTTGGGATCCACCACCAGCGAAGAGAAATAAAACGGACGGGCCACCACATTCATAGGAGAGCTCTGCTGCTTCCAGGTGGCGCCCGCATCAGAAGAAATATACAGTCCCGTTTGAGCAGATTCTACAATGGCAAGTAGTTTATCGGGCTCTGAAGGGGCCATCGCCAGGGCAATCCGGCCAAAAGGTTTTGCCGGAAGGCCATTCGACAATTCTTTCCATGTTCTGCCACCATCGAGGCTTTTCCATAAACCGCTGCCCTGGCCGCCGGAGTTAAACGAAAAAGCCTGCCGCCTGAATTCCCAGGTTGTGGCATATACCACCTGCGGATTCCTTGGATCGATCACCACATCGGCACAACCGGCCTTATCGTTGATATACAGGATCTTCTCAAACGTCTTTCCCCCATCGGTCGATTTGTACAGACCCCGGTGTTTACTGTTACTCCAGAGCGCACCCGGTGCCGCTACATACAAAATATCTGAATTCGTGGGATCTAGCACAATCTTCGAAATATGTTCGGTGCTGTCGAGCCCACCCATTCGTGTCCAGTTATCCCCCGCATCGGTGGATTTATAAAATCCATCGCCTATGGAAACGGAATTCCGCATATTGCTCTCGCCGGTTCCGGCATACACAACTTTCGGATTTTGCTGATCGATGGCCAAAGCGCCTATCGACTGGCAATGTTTATCAAAAACCGGTTTAAAAGAAGCTCCGGCATTCAGAGATTTCCAGATACCACCACCCGCTGTACCTACATAAATAACCTTTCCGTTCTCTTTATTTACTCCCTCAATAGCCGATATCCGGCCACTCATGGTACCGGGTCCCAGCTGACGGGCTTCCAGCGTTCCGAATGTTGCGGAATTCACCTGAGCCTGTACATATCCAAACAGGAGTGTACTAACCCATAATGTTGATACTATTTTTTTCATAATGTCATTTTTTTTCATAAAAAAACCCCTTTCGGGGTCTTTTATGAATGAGCAAAAAATTCTTACTGGTTGGCGCGGAAAACAGCTTCCGGAATAGACGGATTGACTTCCACTTTGGAGATATTGAGCGGTGCCGGAATAGCAGTTGATTCCATGGTGAAAGGAATCGTAATGCCCTCCGGAAGTTTTTTGTAATTGCTGTAATTCATCTTTTGTTCCATCTCCTGACCGTCCATTTTTACTTTTGACACGGTGCGAATAATGTAATAATTAGCCGGATCAAAATAATAAACAATTTCATTTCCGCTCTTACGGGTTACTTTCAGTTTGATCGCTTCAGTTCCATCCACATCTTCCTTGCCCTGCAATTCCACTTTGTGGCCTTTTGCCGTATAATCCAGCAATTCGCCCTGAATATCCAGTTGCTCCGCACCCAGCTTCACCTGCTCAGCCGTCATAGGCTCCGGTGCCGTCTGGCCCTGAAATGGCATATAATTCCAGCCACTGTCGGTACGCATGATGGTATAGGCGGTCATGTTCATCACAACATACTCCTGCTTCATCGCTTTATTATGCACCTGGTACATGGTCAGCGGGATGTCCATTCCCTGAACACTTAGAGTAGCTTCCTGCTTAAAGGAATTTACTTTTTTCCAATTATCTTTTCCTCCGATGGCATCAATGTGTTTATTGATGATTTCATCTACCGATTGTGCCTGGAGAGCACCGGTAAAGAACAAGGATACAAACAGACCTGCCAGTTTGAATTGTCTCATATTTATTTTTTTAATTTTCGTTGAGTAAAGATATTGGTTCAAAAGGAATGAACGCCGCCGTTTGTACCGATTCTTCTACCTTTAATCAAAATTTACTAAACATGCCCGCTATAACCGCCAATCTGGTGAATATCTCCACCCGGAACATCCAAAAAGCCAGGCTGGTTTTCGATACACATATACGATCCATTGAGCTTTTCGGTGAAGCAGACACAGCCCTGCCCTATCTGATGCCGGGATTTGTGGATGCACATGTGCATGTGGAAAGCTCTATGCTTATACCATCAGAATTTGCCCGACTGGCCGTTACACATGGAACGGTTGCCACCGTAAGCGATCCGCATGAAATTGCCAATGTCTGTGGCATGGAGGGTGTCCGGTTCATGATCCGGAATGGTAAAAAAGTACCGTTCAAATTCTATTTCGGAGCTCCCAGCTGTGTACCGGCCACTACATTTGAAACAGCCGGTGCCGAACTGAACAGCCAGGATGTACGCCAGCTGCTCGAAGATCCGGAAATCCACTATCTCTCCGAAATGATGAACTTTCCGGGAGCCCTGAACGGCGATCCGGAAGTCATCCGGAAAATACAGGCGGCCCACGAACTGGGTAAGCCGGTTGATGGACATGCCCCCGGCCTCAGAGGAGAAGCCGCCCGGCAATACATCCAACTCGGCATCTCTACCGATCACGAATGCTTCACCCTCGAAGAAGCAGAGGAGAAACTAAAACTCGGTATGAAGATCATCATCCGCGAAGGCAGTGCCGCCCGGAACTTTGATGCGCTCATTCCTTTACTACAAACCTATCCGGATAGTATCATGTTTGGAAGCGATGATAAACATCCGGATGAACTGGCCATTTCGCATATCAATGCACTGTGCGCCAGGGCTGTAGCACGGGGAATCGATGTATTCCATGTTTTACAGGCAGCCTGTATCAACCCTGTACAACATTACAAACTCAGTGCAGGACTGCTTCATACAGGCGATCCGGCAGATTTCATTCTGGCAGAAAACCTTGATTCCTTCCGGGTTTTAAGTACCTATATCAACGGTGTACAGGTAGCAGAAAATGGGCAGACAAAAATAGCTTCTGTTACTCCGGAAACCGACTATCCCAATCGATTCGAAGCAACGCCCACAACAATATCCGATTATGTTATTAATAGCTTACAGAGTGACTATCCTTTTCCGGTGATCGAAGCACTGGATGGTCAGCTCATTACGCTTAAATCAGCCAGTAAACCCATGATCCGGGAAGATATCTGCCTGAGCGATCCGCATAATGATGTTCTCAAAATTGTAGTAGTGAACAGATACCGGCCTGCACCGGTTGCAAAGGCCTTTATTAAAAATTTCGGACTTAAAAAAGGTGCGATTGCCTCTTCCGTAGCTCATGATTCGCACAATATTGTAGCAGTGGGAGTTGACGATGAAAGCCTGATGAACGCCGTAAACAGCATCATCGATACCCGGGGCGGGATATCGGTATGGAACGAAACCGATCAGCTGGTGCTTGCACTGCCCATTGCAGGACTCATGAGTGCGGAAAACGGTTACCGGGTTGGTGAACAGTATGCCTTACTGGACGCTGCTGCCAAACGTGCCGGCTCCACGCTGCGATCTCCGTTTATGACGCTTTCCTTCATGGCGCTGCTGGTCATTCCGAACGTGAAGTTGTCTGACAAAGGCCTGTTCGATGGCGATACATTTTCGTTTTACAAACCTACTGAGTGATCCAGAGCGCTCCGCCGATGCTATCGCGCGATGCACCGGTAACGCTGCTCAAAGCGGTTGTTTCTTCCCTCCAGCGAAGCACGCCCAGCAAGGCCATTACCAGCGCTTCTTTATATTGGACGATCATCTGATCCGGACGTTCAACATGCACGCGCATGGGCGACAGCTGCTCCTCCAACCGGCTCAACAGGAAATCGTTCAATGCGCCTCCTCCTGTAACCATGATGGATGATGCGGAGAGGTCCGCCAGGTGTTTTTCCACTTCCGATGCGATCTGAATGGCAATATGTTCTGTATAGGTAGCCAGCATATCTTCCGTAGAAGAATGACCATCGCTTATCAGGAGAGGATAAACCACTTCATCACCAAAGGCATTGTCCAATGATTTGGGATAGGGTTTGGTATAGTATGGTAAGTCGTTCAATCCGGCTAATATCTTTTCATTTATCTTACCTGCTGCTGCCATACGGCCTCCTTCATCATAGGCCTTACCTTTCTGCATAGCCAGTCGGTTGAGCATTCGGTTGGCCGAGCAAACATCATAGGCAAGATATCCGGCAGATGTATTCACAGAAAGATTGGCGATTCCTCCAATATTCAAAAACATCGATATATCCGGCCAGAGAAGTTGTTCACCTATCGGCACCATCGGTGCTCCCTGTCCGCCCAATGCTACATCCACAGTCCTCAGATCAGACACCACAGGAACACCTGTTTCCGCACTGATGGCCGCCCCTGAACCGATCTGAGCCGTCATCCGGGGTGGCAGGTGAAAAGTTGTATGTCCGTGTGAGGCAATAAGTGCCACTTTATACCCCAGCTGGTGGCGGTCCATAAAAGAAGATACAGCCTTCCCGATATAATGACCGTAATCAGCATCGAGCAATAAGTAATCCCGGGCTGTAAGCAGGGTAGCGTCACGAAGTTTTTGCTCCCACTCAAGCGGGTAAGGAATACATTCCGCTTCCAGAATAGTAAAGGTCCATTTACCAAAAGACTCTTCCAACTCTACGAATGCAATGTCCAGTCCGTCAAGCGAACTGCCACTCATAAGCCCGATTACCCTGTAAATCATATTTGAAATTTAGGACGATATGGCGTCGGTTTGGCACATCCGTGCTATCTTCGCAACCAACGCCCGTTGGGTCGAAATTAGAACATTTTCCTATGGTCATTCATCTCAGTGCACAAAATTCCCTGGTAAACAACTGGGTTAGCGAATTACGTGATGTAACCGTACAGAACGATCGCATGCGTTTCCGCCGTAATCTGGAACGAATAGGAGAGGTAGCCGCATATGAGATCAGTAAAACGCTGGCGTTTGAATTAAAGGAGATTCAGACCCCACTTGGGGTGGCCCCAAGTCAGCTCCTGGCCGGCCAGCC
>CANHUD010000144.1 GCA_947463665.1 Sphingobacteriales bacterium | reverse complement strand
GTGGCCCAGATATTGAGGATGATAGTACCCTGTTGGGTTTGTGTAGTAATGTTGTTGGTGCGGGCATCCCGGTATTCAATTTCAGGTAGCGACTGGTCCTTAAAGGCCATGACCGCGTCCATCGGTTTTTCGTAGTTGTTTCGGATGATGAACAACAAAAAGATGGAGAGGCCGATGAACAGCACATCACTGAATAGGGCTGTCCATTCTTTTCTTTCGCGTGGAACGATGTATCCTCTTTTTTTCATCGTTCGTCCCATGCTGAACAACTGGTATCCGAAATAGGCAAAAACGGCCAGACGAAACCAGAAAAAAAGTTGGGGTGTCATAGTATCCGATCAGGATAGTGCCTGATCAAAATCATTCAGGATGTCTTCAATATTTTCCATGCCTACACTCATACGGATCAGTCCATCGGTGATGCCGTATTTCAGACGGTCCTCTGCTTTTACTCCGTAATGCGTCATGGAGGCGGGGTGAGATAACAACGTATCGCAGGTGCCGAGAGATACAGTACGGGTGCAAAGTTTCAGTTTATTCATGAACTGTGTGCCTCCGGAAAGTCCATTTTTATGTTCAAAACTGAGCATGGCGCCCGGGTGCCGCATTTGTTTAAGGGCGATGGCATAATCGGGGTGGGAGGGCAGGCCGTTGTAATTGACCTTGGCAACAGCAGGATGCGTACTCAGGTATTCCGCTACTTTTCGGGCATTTTCACAATGGCGTTCCATCCGCACTTCCAGGGTTTTCATGCCGTTGATCAGTAAAAAGGCATCGAACGCATTGGAGTTTCCACCCAGCAGACGGTGGATTTTAGTTGCATGCGTATTCATGAAGGGCAGGTCTCGTCCGATCAGGATGCCACCAATTGCCGTTCCGTGTCCATTAAGGAATTTAGTGGTACTATGAATGACGAAATCAACTCCGAACCGAAACGGCTGCTGAAGATAGGGCGTTGCGAATGTGTTATCGCAGGCAATGATCTTACCGTATTGTTTGCCAAGTGAGGTCAATTCTTCGATATCAACACACTGAATCGTAGGATTGGCAGGTGTTTCGATATAGAGCATCCGGATCGACGGATCGTTTTTGAGATGATGTTCTGCCCGGTTGAGGTCGCGCAGATCATCGATCACTACGCCGATACCGAGGGATGGCAGCAATCGCTGGATAATTTCTTCCGTTCCTCCATAGAGCGAAAAATGCGTCAGGATCTTATCGCCGGTTTTCAGATTGGCGAGCAGTAGGGTGGAGATGGCAGCCATTCCGGAAGCATGCAGGATGCCCTTTAGTTCCAGCGGTTCACCCTGCTCGTTTTTCAGACCGAACGCCTCCATGGCGGCAATCTTTTGTTCGGCTTCGGTCATGGAGGGGTTACCCCAGCGGGAATAGATATAGCCCTTTTCCTGGCCACTGAACCGGCGCATCCCCTGTTCTGCTTCATCGAAAACATAGGTAGAGGAAGCATAGATAGGGGTCAGATGGGCGTAGTTCGGGTCTTTTTCATGACCACCGTGGATGGCCAGTGAGCTGAAGCCTGTTATGGGGAAGGATTGATCTGCCATTGATAGATGTTGGTTAGAAGTTAAGGGATTACATGGCCCATTTGATCAGGGTAGCACCCCAGGTAAAACCACCACCGAAGGCGGCCAGTACGAGGTTGTCTCCTTTGTTTAGTTGTTTACGGTAATCCCACAGACAGAGTGGAATGGTAGCCGCGGTGGTGTTACCGTATCGTTCGATGTTCATCATTATTTTTTCCTGCGGGAGACCCATCCGGTTGGCGGTGGCATCGATGATCCGTTTGTTGGCCTGGTGCGGTACCAGCCAGGCGATGTCATCGGCTGTAAGATTGTTTCGCTGCATGAGTTCATACGAGGCATCGGCCATGCCTACTACAGCGAACTTGAAGACAGCCTGTCCTTCCTGGTAGGCAAAATGTTCTTTGTTGTCAACCGTTTCATGGGAGGCAGGGCGAAGGGATCCACCGGCTTTCAGGTTCAGGTATTTTGCACCGCTACCATCAGTTTTGAGGATGCTGTCGAGCACTCCATATCCTTCGATATTGGGTTCGAGCAGCACGGCACCGGCACCATCACCAAAAAGGATACAGGTGGTTCGGTCGGTATAATCTACAATCGAAGTCATTTTATCGGCTCCTACCACTACAACGCGGCGATAGCGGCCACTTTCGATGAGGGAGGCTCCGGTGGTGAGCGCGAAAAGAAAGCCGGAACAGGCAGCAGCCAGATCGAAGCCCCAGGCGTTTTTGGCACCCAGTTTATGGCAGGCCAGATTAGCCGTAGAAGGGAACATCATATCGGGCGTTACCGTAGCCACAATCAGCACATCGATGTCTTCCGGGGAAATGCCTCTTTTCTCACAAACGGCGCGAACGGCGGGTACCACGAGGTCTGAGGTGGCCAGTCCTTCGCCTCTAAGGATTCTGCGTTCTTTGATACCTGTGCGGGTTTGGATCCATTCATCATTGGTTTCAACGATCTTTTCCAGATCGGCATTGGTCAGTTTGTCTTCGGGGACATATCCGCCTATGGCGGTAATCGCAGCTGTTATTTTCGTTCTCATGCGTGACGTTTCGAGCACGAATTTACTATTTTGTTTCGGAAGCTTATGTCTTTATGGTATATTGACTGATTTTCGTCAGGAAGTCGTTATTTTTACTGCTGAACCTTTCAACCTATCATGATCGCCTATCTAACCGGCCAGTTTGCTCATAAGACACCTGCGGTGGTGTATATCGACGTCAACGGCGTTGGGTATGAGGTCAATATTTCGCTACACACCTACAGCGCTATCCAGCAAAAGGAAAAAGGCATGCTTTTCACGTATTTGCAGGTGAAGGAAGACAGCCATACGTTGTTTGGTTTTGCAGACATGGAGGAAAAGCAGCTGTTCATTCGTCTGATCGGAATCAGTGGAGTAGGGGCTACTACTGCGCGGATGATGTTGTCTGCATTAAAGCCGGAAGAAATTACCCGTGCAATAATACAATCGAACACCCGTTTACTGGAATCTATCAAGGGGATTGGCAAGAAAACGGCAGAGCGAATTGTGTTGGAATTGAGGGATAAATTAGGAAAGATGGAAGCTGCACCGGTTATGGGAGCAGCACTCACCGTGGATTCCCGTGAACAGGATACGCTGCAGGCGCTTACTGCACTGGGGATACCTCGCCAAACGGCAGAAACAGCCGTCCGTAAAGTAATGGGATCAGCTGAAGGGCTGGATCTGGAACAACTCATCAAAAAAGCACTGCAATCTATTTGATTAGAACTCTACGCAACCAATTTCCTTTCCTTTGTCCATTCGTGTGCTTTTGATGCTACGTATTTTATTTGTTTTAACGGTCGTGATTTGTCCGATGGCTGCTGCATGGGCACAGGCAGACACTACCCGAAAAGAATCCGACACACTCCGGTTTCCCATTCAGGACCGGCGGGGGGACGCGTTTCAGCATCCTTCGAGGAATGCTTTTGACCTGAAGGATCCATCGAACATTAAAGATTCGATTGTGTACGATCCTGCCACGAATGGATACATCATTTATGAAAAGATCGGCAACCGATATTACCGTAAGCCGGGCCGACTGAGTTTTCAGGAGTTTTATGATCTTACGTCGAAGCGGCAGGAGCAGGCGTATTTTCAGAGTAGGGCCAATACGCTTTCGCTGCTGAACCGGCGAAATTATAAACCCAAGCTGAGTGCGCCGGATCGTTTATTTAACCGTATGTTCGGGACCGGGAAGATTGACATTCGCCCGCAGGGCGAAGTAAACCTTACGGCCGGATATCAGGGGCAGAACATCAAGAACCCTACATTACCGGAGCGGGCACGCAGGAACGGTGGGTTTGATTTCGATATGAATGCCAATCTGAACGTGATGGGCAACATCGGGGATCTGATGAAGATGCCGATCAGTTACAATACACTGTCGAACTTTGATTTTGAGAACCAGCTTAAACTGGATTATACCGGTACTTCCGACGCGATCTTCAAAAAGATTGAAGTGGGTAATACTTCTTTTGCTTCCAAAGGAACGCTGATTCCCGGTGCGCAGCAGTTGTTTGGGGTCAAGACCCAGATGCAGTTTGGGAAGTTATGGCTTACGACGGTTTTTGCCAACCAGCGCTCCCAGCGGCAGTCGCTGGCTTTGAAAGGAGGGGATAACAGCCAGCAGTTCACCCTGAAGGCAGATTCCTATGATGAGAACCGTCACTTTCTGGTGGGTCAGTATTTCCGGAATCAGTTCAACCCGGCCATGAAGAATCTGCCCATTCTGAATACGCAGGTGCAGATCATGCGCATGGAAGTGTGGGTGACCAACCGGACAGGTGCTACCACAGAAACCAGAGATGTGGTAGGACTGATGGATTTGGGGGAGAGTAGTCCCTTTCTCCAACCGCCAATCATTAACCCGTTGGGGGGTAGTTTCCCGGCCAACGGTGTGAATGATCTGTACAGACGAATCGTTTCTGATCCCGGCAGCCGGAATCCCGCGCTGGTAGTGAACAAACTGAACAGTATGGGCCTTCAGGCCGTTCAGGATTTTGAAAAAACATTCGCCAGGAAACTGGATTCCACTCAGTATACCTTTCACCGTCAGCTTGGTTTTGTATCGCTAAACATTACCCTTCAGCCCGATGAGGTGCTCGGAGTAGCCTATCAGTACACGCTGAATGGAAAAGTGTATCAGGTGGGAGAGTTTTCACAGGATATTCCGGTAGATTCTACGTCGGGTGTTCAAAAAGTATTGTTTCTGAAACTGCTGAAGGCCACATCGCCCAGAACCACACTGCCTGTGTGGGATCTGATGATGAAAAATATTTACACGATTGGATATGGAAGTCTGGACCGTACCGATTTTCAGTTCAACGTACTCTATGAGGAACCCGGCGGAGGAGAGAAGCGATACATTCCGGAAGGGGATCAGGCAGGGGTTCCGCTTATTACACTCCTGAATCTTGACCGGCTCAATAACCAGAACGATCCACAGCCTGATGGTGTGTTTGATTATGTGGAAGGCTATACCGTTGTATCTCCGCAGAGTCGGGTGATATTCCCGGTACTGGAACCGTTTGGCCGGGATCTGGAATATGCATTTTCTGATCCGGCCCTTCGACAGAAATATCTGTATTATCCGTTGTATGATACGATACGGGCCATCGCGCAGACCTATGCTAACCTGAACAGGTATATATTCAAAGGTACAGCCAAAACGAGTGGTTCGAACAGTGGGGAGATACCATTGAATGCATTCAATGTACCTCCGGGATCGGTGCAGGTTACAGCCGGTGGACAAACACTGCAGGAGAACGTTGATTATACCATTGATTATATTTCCGGGAACATCCGCATTATCAATGAAGCGATCAAGCGTTCCGGACTTCCTATCAATGTCAATTACGAAAACAACGCCACGTTCGGAATCCAGCAGCGAACCTATATGGGGCTTCGATGGGATTATCTGGTCAATAAAAAACTTTCCGTGGGTGGTACGATGGTGCGGCTGAGTGAGCGCCCCTTCTTTACCAAAATGGAATACGGACAGGATCCGGTGCGTAATTCCATGATGGGATTTGATCTCAATTACCAGAGTGAACTGCCAAGACTAACCAAATGGCTTAGTAAGCTGCCCAATTATAAGCCCACTGGCAATTCCAGTATAACAGCATTTGGTGAAGTGGCGCAGTTGCGTCCGGGACATTCTCCGCAGATCGGAAGAGGAGAGGCAGGGCTGGTATATCTGGATGATTTTGAAGGAACGAAGGCCAGCATTGATTTGCGATTTCCCCTGATCAGCTGGAATCTGGCCTCTACCCCCCGGGGGGCAACTGACCGAAACGGCAATGTATTGTTCCCTGAAGCAGAGTTGTTTGATGATCTGGAGTACGGGAAGAACCGTGCCAAACTGGCCTGGTACAATATAGAACCGATCCTGCAGGAACGACGGAATACCAACAATCCGGTGAAAGATCTGGAAGAGTTATCGGACCCAAGGGTGCGCGCGGTTTCACAGCAGGAGATCTTTCCGCAGCGGACACCGGAGTTCGGACAGAACCAGCTGGTGACCTTCGACCTGGCATACTATCCAAAAGAGAGAGGTCCGTATAATTTTGACGCTACCAATATCGATGCGAACGGTAGGTT
>CANHUD010000143.1 GCA_947463665.1 Sphingobacteriales bacterium | reverse complement strand
TTCTCATTCGTTCCATCCAGTTGAATGGTTTGAACAAAGGCGTCGTCGATCCAGACATCGAAACCCGGATGTTTTTCTTTTCCTTCCAGCGTAAGTTGGAGTACTTTTCCCTTGAGGCTTGCATTGGAAATGAGGTAACCGAAGCCGTTTTTAGCAGCCCGGTATGTTTGTTCAAAGCGGTTACCGGCATAGGATTCATCATCCCGGAATGCATGATCGGATTCATTTGTGGAACTACCGGGATAAATTTCGTCGATGGTTCTTTGCACAAGCAGGCGAGCCTGCCGGTCTTCCTCTTCCCATTCATTTACTATAGTATCCAATTGGGTAGGTGTAGCTTCTCTCCAGTAGAGAAAATAGCGTGCATTATGAAGGGCGTAGAAGGGTTCCAGAAGCAGGGATCTGCCGCTTGGTTCAGCGGAGAAAAAAGAGGCTGTGTAGGAAAGAGGAAACCCTTTTACAGGTTTGAGCTGCTGTGTTACAGGTTTATTAGCTTTGATCACCAGGGGCGCATTCCGTAAAGGGAACATCGGCCCTGAAGGCAATACCTGGTTTGCCGTCTGAATGGCTGGAAGCGAATCCGTATCGGTCAGTTTTGCAGCCAGTACGATCGGCCCCTTAAGAAAAGAGATCCAGGGGGATCCTTCATGTAGCGCTTCTGTTCGAAGAGACATCGGCAGATTTAGTCTGACCAGATCACCATCCTTCCAGGTTCGGTCGATCATCACATACCCATGTTCATCCGGCTGAAAAGAAAGAACATCTTTATTTACCATCAGTTTCAATCCGTTTTTTTCCAGCCACTCCGGGTATCGGATGAAAAGACGAAACGTTTTTGAACCATTGCAGGAAATCTGCCATTCAATGGATTCCCCTTCCGGAAAAGAAGTTCGCTGTGTTAGCTGAACCTCTTTTTCTGTCCAGTTAAGCACGGAAGGGATGAATAAATTCACATAGAGATCCGTGGTATTTCGGGCATAGATCATCTCTCCAAAATATGCGGGATTGACCATGCCGGCTCCTATGCAGCAGAAAAGCGCTGAATCCTGTTGTGTATAGGCCTTGTAAAGACCCGGGCGAACGGGTGTTATACACGCGAACCCACCTTCCGGATGCAGGGTTGACAATATATTATTATATAATGTCCGTTCATAATAATCGATCAGGCGGGCGTCTGGCTGTTTCAGGAAAAGGGTTTTGGTAAACCGGAGCATTTGAGCAGACAGACACGTTTCGGGGCCTTCTCTGGTTTGCATGAAGGAGGATAAATCCGATGCAGAGGAGGAGGATGGCCTTAGTCCCAGACCACCTGTGGAAAATCGGAGGGATGCCGTACTCTTTTGCCAGAACGCCTGAGCTATTTGTTGCCCATCCGTATTTTTATGTGTAACGCCCAGTTGGGCGAGTCCGGTAAATTCCCTGATCAATGATTTTGCCTGTTTGGCATCCGCCCTATCGCTTGCCTGCTGCCAGGCTGAGAGCCGGGGAGATAGCAAAATTCTGAGGGCCAGTTTTAGAAATTTCTCATCGTTTGTAAGACTGTATAAATCATTCAGTACGTCTATCCATTGATTTTGTCGGCTGTTGGTAAGTGCCTGAAGTTGCTGATCATCCAGTTGATAACACTGGTCATAAAAGCGATTGGCCAGCGGCAAGAGCAGGGTACCGGCCCTGAATACCTCTGCTATGCCGAAGGCATCAGTAAGGCCTTTATAGAAATACGGTCGATCATACGCCATGATTGCCTGTCCGGCTGGTGTTTGCGCAGAACTATCCAATACCGGCAGTATGTTGGAAATCCGATTGTAGAGGAGCGAATCTCCGGTAGTGGCAAACATGGCTGACAACGCGGAGAGATAAGAACCCAATTCAGCGGACACCTGACCTGCGGTCAGTTTGGAAGATAGGTTGACGATATCCAGCAGGTGATCCGTCGGGAGGGATAGCAGGTATTTTTTATTTGATTGCTGCGCTTTTTCAAAGATTCCAGGAAGAAGCCGGACATGCCGGAGACTGAACAATCGGAGGGAGTCTTGAGCAGGCAACAGTTTAAAACCTGCAAGCAGGGCTAAGCACAGTAAAAGATTCTTCATGAACCATTCTGGTTATTACCGGATTTATACAGACTGGTTTTATCATTCTATCTGAGTGGACTCAGGCCAGTAAGATGAACACAATCTTATCAAATATCGGAAATATGGCTTGAAATAAGAAAATAGCTTCTGTTTATAAAACGGACCCGTCTGCCGGCAGGAATGATCAAAATCTACCCATGGGAATTTTATGACCCGTAAATAGATGATTAACAACTCCAGACATATGTAAAAAAAATGCCCGCCTTGGTAGACGGGCTTAGCTAATTTTCTGGTTCACTCATTGGATCTTAAAAACAGCGCTATAGGATTGAAGAACAAAGATGAGATAAAAAAGAGAAAAAACCTGTTGTGTATGGCTATGAATTTGTTGCAAAACAGTAAAAAAAACAGTCTTTCAGAAATCCAAACCATGTATTTCCCCGGATAAATAGCACAATGGATGTCGCATTTTCCTGAATTAAATCGTTGATATAAGGATGGATGACACAATTAACTTACCTTGGTACTACAAACCTTCGACCCGGGCTATGGCGAGAATTTTTTCGATCCGAATTGTTCTAGTTTTCTGTTTGTCAGTTTTCGGTTATGCCTGCCAGCAAATGCAACCTGCAACGGATGAAAAATGGCAGCACTACATCGGGCAAGTGGCATTAAATTTTCCAACCGATTCGAATCGATGCTGGCGATATCTGGATTCTGCCAGATTGCGGGTGAAAGAACAACAGCTGAATGATAGTTTTCTGATTTTCCCCCTTCAGTGGGAAAGCAGGCTTTACCGGTTATCCGATAGGCGGCAGCAGGCCTTTTCCCAGTTAGATAGTGCCATCTTGCTGGCAAAGGAAGGTCATCATTCCTCCATACTTCTCCGGTTATATGAACAAAAAGGGAAACTTCATTTTCAGAACGAGGCATTCCGCGAGGCAGAAAAATGGTATGTAGAAGCAGTAAACCTTGCAAAAGAGCTGAATCAGGAGGAGATGGCCAGCCGGCTTTTAATGGAGGCAGGAGTTGCGCAGATGGAGCAGGAAAATTTCAAGAAAGCCCAGGAGTCTTTTCTTGAGAGCCTTAAATCATTCGAGAAGCTGAAGAACCGACTGTACCTGGGTAAGACCCAATCCAACATTGGTGCGCTGTATAACCGGCTGGGCGATACTGCCAAAGCGTTTGAGTACTACCATAAAGCATTGGCCAGTTATGCCCCTCAGCCAGACAGCCTGGCTGTTTCCATCGTTTATATGAACATGGGCACAACATACCGTAAAAAAAAACCGGACAGTTCCCTCTATTATTTTGACCTGTCGGATCGATTCTTACGCAAGGGTGTCCACCGCCCACAAATGATCAAACTGCTGTTTAACAGGGCGATCGTCTATTCAGAAAAACAGCAGCAGCAAAAAGCCATAGAAATGTTTGATTCCGTTTTGGAACTCAGCAGACGTGCCAATATGATATCTGGTATGGCCAGGGCTTTTATGTCGCTCTCCATTACCAGGTTCAGAATGGGTGATTTATCAAAAGCCGCCATATTGTCGGACAGTGCCATTTATTATGCACTCATGGGCTCTGAGAAGAGGATACTGAGTACCTGTTATGAGAACAAGATGGAGATTTTGTCTAAACAACAAAAGTTCAGGGATGCTTTTGAGACATCCGAATTGGCTCGGAAACACAGCGATTCTCTGGATGCCATTTCGGCCAAGCTGGCTATTCGTAAAATGGAGAATGATTTTGAGGATCAGAAAAGGGAGTTAGAAAATGTCCGACTCAGTCAGTTACTGGAGCAACAGCAGCAATTTTCCCGTCGCCAAACAGCCGCACTGGTCTTTTTTATCCTCTTATCGGTAATTATGGGGATTCTGTACCGTCACAACCGGATCCTTCAGCGGGAAAGGACCTTCGCGTACGATGCCCTGATGGAGAAATATGTACAGGAAAAAGAAAACCGGGAAAAGGGTGATCGTACCTCTTTTTCAGGTGATGTCTCCAGCCTGATTACAGGATCAAACCCAACTTTACTGGATCGCCTCATCTACTATTTCCATACAGAAAAGCCGCATCATGATCCGACGCTGAAACGGGCTTCCGTGGAGGAATATCTGCAGGTAACCGATAAAGAGCTGACACAGGCATTACGGGAGCATCGGACGCGTACGTTCAATGCATTTGTGAACCTCTTCCGCGTTGAGGAAATCAAGCGCCGCATGGAAGATCCTGCTTATAGTCACCTGACCATAGAAGCCCTGGCACTGGAAGCCGGCTTTGGAAGCCGACAAAACTTCTACAAGGTTTTTGAAAGCATGACGGGTGTAAAACCTTCCCATTACCGGGCCCGTTTTCAGAATGAAGCCCGTGGTGAGACAGACAAGGTCTGATCATCTTTTAAACAGCATCAGCAGCGATCCGAGCAGGGTTAGCCAGAGGATCATTTTACGAAACAGCTGCTCGTTGATCTTCCCTACTCCTTTCAGGCCCAGCCAGAATCCGATGGTCAGCGGTAAAAATAGAGCCGCATCTATGGAGAGTGTATCGGTGGTGATATTTTTCCAGTAAAATACCTGAAACGGAAGTTTAAAGAGATTGATCACCAGAAAGATCCATGCGGTGGTGCCGATGAAATCATTTTTCGGCAGACGCATGGCGAGAAAATATAAATTGGCGAAAGCCCCGGCCAGATTTCCGATCATCGTAGTGAACCCTGCGGTGAGTCCGGTAGCAGCCGCAAACCCTTTGTGGGTAGGGATATCTGCTTTTTTTCGTACAAATTCCATCCAGAAAACAATGCAGACCGTAACAATAATGGTTAGTACCATGATCTGTCGGAACAACACTTCGTTCATATCCTTTCCGAAATAAACACCCAGAAGGATACCTATGCCCATCCAGGGGATCAGTTTCCAGAAATGTGTCCACTGCGCGTGGCGATTGTAATACCAGACAGCTGCCATATCGCCCAGGGATAGGAGTGGCAGCACGATGCCGGTGGATGATTTCCCTCCGAATACCATGGCCATGATGATGACCGACAACATATCGATTCCTTTAAGGCCGGCTTTTCCCATTCCAATGAGGAAAGCACCAAGGATAATCAGCAGCCATTCCGTACTACTAAACTGTGTCCAGATTTGTTCCATCAGAGTTGTTTGAGGTAACTGATTTTAAGAATGGCCTGGTCTTCCCGGGATAGTTTATCCTGTATGGTCTGAAAGCCTCTGTGGTTCAGCACCAGATAGATATACGACAAAGGTGTGTATTCCCATGAAAATCGGATGTTGTAATTTTTGGCCTTGTTTTCCGTATTCTGCTGGTAAAATCCGATCAGTTGCAGTCGCGGATTCAGGGCCAGTCGGGCCTCTATGGAAAACAGATCCACCGTTTGTGCTTCAGACCGAACACCCACACTGCTGAAGTGGTTTCGGTTCAATCTTCCGGTAAAGGAAAACTGTGGAGCCGGGGCGATTTGCAGTGCTGCATCTGCGGAGAGGAGTTGACCATCGAAATAACTCCCCCACTGCCCGTTCAGTTCCAGATTTACCGGTCGGGACGCATCCGTACGGGCAAAGAGCATGTGCCGGGTATATCGGTAAGCGCCAGGGGCGATTTCAAGTCCCAGTGGCCGGAACGGTTCCGGGAGATACTGAAAAGTAGGAACGATGAGATAACCGAGATAGGCCCCGTTCTGAAAGTTCAGCCAAACGGGATTCACCATCCAGCTACTTTCCAGGAGGCGACCTGTGGAGGCCTGGTGATAATATTCAGGCATGATGCCCGGCTCAAAGGCCCGGATGTATTTTTTAAAGGGCAGTTTCTTTCCCCGATAATAATAAAAGATGCCAGGTGTGGTAGCGATGACATCTCCTCTGGATACAAACCCCATCTGAGGATCATAGCGTTTGGAGATCATCGACTGTGTCCACCATATTTTCCATTGGTTATTGACAAAAAAATACTGAAGAGCCGCTGCCAGTCCGGGTTTTGCTTCCCCTGCATTCTGTGATACCGAGACCATGGAATTTAGGGAATGTGCTTCTCCCCTTCTGAAAAATCCATCCACCGTAGCCACCCGGTTCGAACCTTTGGCATTATCCTTAATGGTTAGTAA
>CANHUD010000142.1 GCA_947463665.1 Sphingobacteriales bacterium | reverse complement strand
TAGCCAGAGGCAAAATCTGAAGCGGGGAGAATGTTCCAGTTTGCCTGAACAGCATTGTTGACCAGTCGGGTTTTAAGGTCTATGGATGAGATGGGGAGTAGATAATAAGAGTTTAGATAAGAGGTGAGATTAACGGATTCTACGGATTGAGACACTGATAATGTTTTTTCATTTCCAATGTAAGTATATTCGGCGTTACGGAAGGCCACTGATTCAAGTAGTACACTATTATTAAAATTAATTTTTCGTTTGTTTCCGGAGAAAAAGTTATTTCCGGTAAAATCATAAAGCAGGTAAATGAATCGGACATTAGGAAAAGGGAAAGCATCATAGGGATCTGTATATCCAGTTAGCACAATTGTTGAACTTCCCCAGTTATCTGCACCTGTAATAAGTCCATCAACATCAAAAGTAGTGATCAGCGTGGCTGCATGCTTTGTCCCGGTAGTATTGGGTATTTCATATAGTGCCGTTTGTTCTGTAGTCCATTGTTTGGTAAAGAGATAGATTTTATTGTTCATTACAATCATCGCTTCACAGTCAAAATCCGTGGTATTTCCACTTGCTGCTGTGAAATTAGTTTGCTCGGGATATTGGAATTCGATTACATCTGGCGTTACGGTTGAACTGGCAGCAAGGGCAGTTTTACTAATTCTGTAAATTTTCAGATCCGTTCGGTTTCCACTAACATTGTTGCCAAAATCACCAATGTAAACATAATCATTATCCTGAGCGATGTCTTCCCAGTCGACATTGGTGCCTCCGTTTACAGTTATGGTTCGGGTGATGGCTCCCGACGTAGTATCTATTTCATAGAAAGGTGCATTGTTTACTGGACCTGCATCGTAATTATCCCTGTGACAATAAATCTTATCGTTCCAGAAAATCATTCCGGATAGTTCATCCAATGTTGACGGCGGAGTGAATTTAAACGTTGGTGTTATCGTTGTTGTTGCATACAAACAAGATCCGTTATTCTGTGTAGCGGATGGGTTATAATTACTTGCCTTCGGATCTGTACAGCCCGGAGTTTGGGCATGAAGATCATTCACCAGCCCAATGGAGCAAACAATAAAAAAGAGCCATATCCTCATGCAGGTCAAGTTAAAGGAGAAATCTGATTAATTCAATACCTCGGTTGCGAATTTCGACATTTCAACCGATTTATGGAAACAGGACTTAGGCGGTGCGGGATAAATACTTACCTTAATAGAAATAAAAAAACCTTGATATGTCAGATAGAAGGAAATTCATACGCGATGTATCTCTGGCAGGCACGGGCATGATGCTCTCCGGACTGCCTGGGTTCGCCATCCAGAGCGGCAGGCCGTCCAATAAACTGGTCATCGGCATAATGGGAACCAATAGCCGGGGGATGGCGCTGGCCAAAACTTTTTCGCGTCTGCCGGATGTGGAAATTGGCTATATCTGTGATCCGGACGAAACGGTTCTGAACAGGACCATCGATGCCTTAGACAAACTCACCGGCAAACGCCCCAAAGGATTTGCGGATGTTCGGCAGATGGTGTTGCAAAAAGATATGGATGCCCTTGCTATCGCTGCGCCGGATCACTGGCATGCACCGGGAGCCATTATAGCGCTGCAGGCGGGTAAACACGTATACGTGGAAAAGCCCTGTAGCCATAACCCACGTGAAGGAGAACTGTTGGTAGCCGCACAGGTCAAATACAACAAATTTGTGCAGATGGGCAACCAGCGCCGCAGTTACCCGAATGTCAACGATATGCTTCGGAAACTGCATAGTGGTGCCATCGGACGGGTGTATTTTGCCAGAGGCTGGTATACCAATAACCGGAAACCAATCGGTTTTGGGAAAAAGATCGCACCACCTTCCCATCTTAATTTTGATCTCTGGCAGGGCCCTGCACCCAGAAGAAGTTTTCAGGATAATCTTGTACACTATAACTGGCACTGGTTCTGGCATTGGGGAACTGGAGAAGCCCTAAACAACGGAACACACATGATCGATCTGATGCGCTGGGGGCTTCACGCTGATTATCCAACCCAGGTGGTATCCTCAGGTGGTAGGTTTCATTACAAAGACGATTGGGAAACGCCGGACACGCAGGTGATCAATGTGAACTTTCCCAACAATACAGCCTGTACCTGGGAAGGCCGCAGTTGCAATATATTTGAATCGGAAGGGAGTGGAACCGGAGTCGTTTTTTATGGGGAAAACGGTACCGTTGTGTATGGTGGCGGAAATAGCTACAAACTGTTCGACTATGCCGGTAAATTGGTCAGTGAGGTGAAAGATGGGTCAGTGTTCGATCCCAGTAACCGAGTCAGCCCATTTGACAAACTGGATGAAAATCATCTGCAGAATTTCTGCCAGACCATTCGCGGGCAGGATCAGCTGGCATCGCCCATTCTTGAAGGCCATAAATCAACGCTGATACCTCAATTGGGAAATATCGCTTTTCGAACTGGTCGGGCGCTCAACTGTGATCCCACCAACGGCCGCATCCTGAAAGATCCTGAAGCCATGAAACTCTGGAAGCGGTCATATGAAAAGGGGTGGGAAGTAATGGTCTAGTTGTCAAATCAAAATATGACACATAAAAAATGACGAACCCGTACAATTCTCTGTACGGGTTTCCTATTTTTGAATAATAATACTGGCACAAGAATGGCACAATCTGCTTTCTTGATGTAAAAAGGATTAGCTGCACCTTTTATTATCTTCCATCCACTAAATGCAAACAAATGCGTAAAGGAATCGTAACGTTTTTACTTTTGTTCTCGTTTGTTCTGGTCCGGTCGCAGCAAAAAACTAATCCCAAAGACATCCAGCAAAAAATGGAATGGTTTGCCGATGCCAAACTCGGCATCTTCATTCACTGGGGTATCTATGCCGTTAATGGAGTGAGTGAAAGCTGGAGTTTTCATAATGGGAATATCTCCTGGGAAGATTATATGAAGCAACTATCAGGCTTTACGGCTTCAAAATATGATCCGGAAGCCTGGGCCGATCTGATCCAGCTGTCAGGAGCACGGTATTCGGTCATTACTACCAAGCATCACGATGGGGTGGCTCTTTGGGATTCCAAAGAAAAACATTATGATGTAGTGGACCAGACGCCTGCCAAACGGGATTTACTGGCCCCCTTTTACAGTGCACTTCGCAAGCGCAATATTAAGACCGGGGCTTACTTTTCTTTGATCGACTGGAGCCATCCGGATTATCCGGGATTCCTGAAAGAGAAGAGCCGGTATTCGATTTCAGAGGATTATGACCGCTGGCAGCGGTTCCGTACGTTTTTTCAGAACCAACTAAAAGAGGTAAGCAGTAACTACAATCCGGATCTTTGGTGGTTTGATGGTGATTGGGAACATAGTGCAGAAGAATGGGAAGCACAGAAGATTCGTCAGCTGCTGACAAAGAAAAACCCGAATACGGTCATCAACGGCCGATTGATGGGATGGGGTGATTACGACACACCGGAACAGCATATTCCGGTTTCCCGTCCGGAATTTAACTGGTGGGAGCTTTGTATGACCACCAATGATAACTGGGGCTGGAGGCCGATGGATAAAAACTGGAAAACGCCTTACGAGATCATAACCATTTTCGTGGATGTGATCAGTAAAGGCGGCAACCTGCTGCTTGATATCGGGCCCAAGGCCGATGGTACTATACCCGATGAACAGGCGTATATCCTTAAAGAGCTTGGCGCCTGGAACAAGGCAAACGCGGCTGGTATTTTCGGTACCCGTGCAGGCATGGCGCCCGGACATTTTTACGGACCCTCTACCTTGTCGAAGGATTCTACCAAACTTTATCTGTTTGTTCCCGGAAACACCACCGGTCCTCTAATGATCAAAGGACTGGCCAACCAGATCAACGGCATTAAAGTATTGGGATCCGGTAAGGCACTTACGCATAAAGTAGTAGGAAAGATTTCCTGGAGTGCGGTACCGGGGATTGTGTACATCGACTTACCTAAAGAAGCACAAACACCTTACATGAGTGTGGTGGAATTGTCTCTAGATAAACCCATCAAACTATACACAGGAAAAGGCGGGTTCAATTAATCATTGAACCCGAATACTTTTTCCATCCGTTTCCACTTCCAGGGATCGTTGGGATCTTCCCAGGGCAGTGCCTGCTGGAACTGCCCCATGAGTTTTTCCCATTCCTGAACTTTAGCATTGGAAGCATCCATTTTGCCTTTGCGCTCAAAACTGAAATCATCGGTAGTTTCGATGATCATAAACATGCGTGTTTTCAGCCTGTAGATCTGCATCGACAAAATTCCACTGTCGGTCAGACTCTGTAGAATCTCCGGCCATACTGCCTTATGGTAGGTTTCATATTGTTCAATGGCCTGTGGATCGTTTTTCAGATCCACGGTTAAACAGTAACGGCTCATACACTCAGTTTTTTATGTTTATGACCCTGCAGGGCGAAATACAATACAACTACATAACAGATCAGTGGTACCCAGTAACCGATCTGGATATTGTCATTGAAATGATCAATGATACCACCCATGATCACCGGGAAAATCGCACCACCAATAATGGACATCACGATAAGAGAAGAAGCTGGTTTCGTATTCTCTTTCATGTCTTCAATGCCCAGGGAGAAAATGGTGGGGAACATGATCGACATGAAGAAACCAAGTCCGCCCAAAGCAAAGACTACATTCTGTCCATCTGCATAAATAGCGGCCAGACTTAGTAAAATACAGGCGGCTGAATAAATAGCCAGCAGACGGGCCGGTGCTATGAATTTCATGAACAGCGTTCCGGTGAAACGCCCTATCATGAAAAGAACCCCGTACACACTCAGGAAATATCCGGCAGTTTTTTCATCCACACCTCCGCCTTTCATGGCTACGCGGATAAAGAAGCTGGTCACACAAACCTGTGCCCCTACGTAAAACAATTGGGCGATCACTGCCCAGGTCAGGTGTTTATGTTTTAGAGCATCTTTCAGACTTCCCTCACTTCCCTGTTCTTCTTCTTTGAATTCTGGGAATTTATTCACCACAAACAAAATGGCGATAGCTACCAGAAATACACCCAGCACAATGTAGGGCATCTTAACGGAAGCAGCCTCTGTAGTAAGGTAAGCCAGTTTATCAGCCTCACTCATGGCGGCCATTTGTTCCGGCGTGTATGCATTGCCTGAGAGGATAAAAAGCGTTCCGACTACCGGTGCTATGAATACGGCCAGTCCGTTGAACGCCTGTGCCAGATTGAGCCGGGCAGTAGCCGACTCAGGATCTCCCAGCTTGGTGGCATAGGGATTGGCAGCCGTCTCCAAAAGAGTTAGTCCACAGCCTATGATAAACAGTGCTGCCAGAAAAATTCCATAGGTACGGGTATTGGCTGCGGGTACAAATAAAAAGGCTCCCAGTGCAAAGATCAGCAGACCTATAATAATTCCGGTTTTGTATCCGAATTTTTTCAGGATGATGCCCGCCGGAATGGCGGCGAGAAAATAGGCAAGATACACGGCAGTATCTACAAACGTAGATTGCAGGTTGGTTAATTCAAGTGCCTTGCGCAAATGCGGAATCAGGATACCATTCAGGTTATTGGCAATGCCCCATAAGAAAAATAATGTAGTAACCAGAATGAACGGTAGTAAATACGATTTCTTATTCATGTGTTGAGTTATTGGGTATATGTTTGAGAAATGATCCTTAACTGATGCGGCGGTCGAGATGAACATAGCCACCGTCTACATGCACGAACTGTCCTGTAGTATGGCTGGATCTTTCCGACAGCAGGAACACTACGGCATTGGCAATTTCTTCCGGTGTGGTCATCCTGTGCTCAAGGGGGATACGATCCGTGATCTTCTTTAATTCTTTCTCCGGCTCCGGCATGCTTTTGATCCAGCGGTCATACAAAGGCGTATAACTTTCCGCAACGATCACGGCATTTACGCGGATGCTAAAGGGTAGGAGTTCTACCGCCCATTCACGGGTAAGGGCATTGCGACCACCATTAGCGGCAGCGTATGCAGATGTGCCACCTTGTCCGGTTTCCGCTACTTTTGATCCTATATTGACGATAGCACCCTTTGATGCCTTTAACGCTGGCAGTGCATGATGTACCAGCAGGTAATAATGCACCAGATTCTTGTGAAGCGATGCCATGAACCCTTCATAAGAGCCATTTTCCAGCCCAACACCGTCATTTACCCCGGCATTGTTTACCACGCCATCGATGCGGCCATATCGTTCCAGAACGGCTTCTATGGCTTTCTGGCACTGTTCCGGTTCGGAAAGCTCGGCAACTACATGAGATCCTCT
>CANHUD010000141.1 GCA_947463665.1 Sphingobacteriales bacterium | reverse complement strand
TTCGTTTTCCAGTTCCATCACCTCCTTCCGGAATTCACCGCCCTGGAAAATGTATGCATCCCGGGCTGGATCGCCGGTACCCGTAAAAAACAGGTGGAAGACCGGGCTGCTCACCTGCTTTCCCGTCTGGGTCTGAGCCATCGTATGGAACACAAACCCGGTGCCCTCTCCGGAGGAGAACAACAACGGGTGGCCGTGGCCAGAGCGCTCATCAATTCCCCAAGCATCATTTTCGCCGATGAGCCCACCGGTAATCTGGATTCTGCCAATGCCAGAGATCTTCACCAGCTGTTTATTCAGTTGCGCGATGAGGAAAAACAAACCTTTCTGATCGTTACCCATAACGAAGAACTCGCAGCCCTCAGTGATCGCACCATTCACATGAAAGATGGATCGATCATACCCGAGGCTTCCAGGGAATCTCCGCTACCTGTAGCTCCTGCGCAGTAAATCTCGATAATACAAAAAGATAATCGCTCAGCCGGTTCAGGTACTGAAGGATCAGCGGCTCCACTTCCAGGCTCTCCAGTTCCAGTCGCACACACGCACGCTCTGCTCTCCGGCAGATGCAACGGGCGATGTGAAGCTGCGAAACCAGCGGATGCCCGCCGGGTAAAATAAAGGAACGCATAGGAGGCAGCGCTGCATCCATCCGGTCGATCTCCGCTTCCAGAAACTGAATGTCGGAAACCTTCAGGTCCGGAATCCGCATCTTCGGTTCTTTTACCGGATCACAGGCCAGCGAAGAACCGATGGTAAACAATCGGTCCTGGACTTCCAGCAATGTTTTTCGACTATCTTCATTGGTTAGTAGATCGCGACAGAGCCCCAGTTGTGAGTTCAGCTCATCCAGGGTTCCGTAGGATTCAATCCGCAAATGCGATTTGGGTACTTTCGTGCCACCGATCAGTGAGGTGGTGCCGGTATCACCGGTTTTGGTATATATCTTGAATGACATAGTGGTTCAAAACATGATAAATGTTTTAAACGCTGTTTTGTTCGGGGTGTGAAGAAATCCTTATTCTGCGAGTGCGCTCTGTTTAACTTTATCGGATTCAATCAGTCCGTCCCGTAAACGGATCACCCGATGCGCATAGTTGGAGATGTCCTCTTCGTGGGTAACCAGCACCACCGTATTGCCATCGGCATGGATTTTACTGAAGATGTTCATGATCTCGTAGGAGGTCTTGGTATCCAGATTACCCGTTGGCTCATCCGCCAGGATGATGGACGGATTGTTGACCAGCGCACGTGCAATGGCTACCCGCTGGCACTGTCCGCCCGACAATTCATTCGGTTTGTGATGGCTTCTGGCTTCCAGATCAACCTTTTTGATTACATCCATCGCCATCTCGGTGCGCATTTTTTTAGAAATGCCGGCATAGACCAGCGGCAGTGCCACATTTTCAAGGGCCGTAAGTCTTGGCAGCAGGTTGAACTGCTGAAATACAAAGCCGATTTCTTTGTTCCGGATATCGGCCAGCTGGTGATCGTGCATGAGGCTCACATCGTTCCCGTTCAGTACATACCGGCCGCTGCTGGGGGAGTCCAGACAGCCGAGGATGTTCATCAGCGTACTTTTTCCGGATCCGGACGGGCCCATCAGTGCGATGTATTCGTTGCGGTTCACCGTCAGCGAAATGCCTTTCAGGACTTCCAGCACCTGTTTGCCCATGATGTATTGCTTGCGGATCTCTTCCAGACGGATGACTTCAGACATACCGGTTTATTTTTTGATGACTTTCGGGACGGTGAAAAATGGCGGGTGGCTGTCGGCTGCATTTTGCAGAGCGGCAGAAGTAGAAACAGAACCCTGCACCTCGTCTTTCCGAAGGCGGTTCACTTCCGTGCTCATGTGCAATACCGGTTCCAGGCCGGTGGTGTCCACTTCATTGAGTTTTTCCACAAAGCCGATCATCCGCTGCAGGTCATGGCGGATCTCCTGTTTTTCCGAATCGGTAAAACGCAGCCGGCTCAGCCTGGCCAGATGGTCTACCAATGCATCCGTTACTTCCATCGTACAAAAATAGGCCAATCCGGCCGTACCTGTTGTTACAAAGTGGTAAATGGTCACAGGCTTTTATCACTGGTGTTTGCAGCTGCCGATGGCGTATATTTGCCGCCATGGAAAAAGCGATTGTCATGAGCGGGATCCGCCCAACCGGATTCCTGCACCTGGGGAATTATTTCGGGGCACTGCGCAACTACGTGAAGATGCAGGATACCTATACCTGTTATTTCATGGTGGCCGACCTTCACTCACTCACCACCCATCCGGATACCAAAGAGCTGAAACACCATGTGGCGCGTGTACTGGCTGAGAACATTGCCTGCGGACTGGACCCGGATAAAGCGGCGCTCTATTGCCAGAGCCATATCCGCGAAACAGCGGAACTCTATCTCTACCTGAATATGCTGGCGTACAAAGGGGAACTGGAAAAAACCACCACCTTTAAGGATAAGGTTCGCCTTCAGCCCGATAATGTGAACGCCGGTCTGCTCACCTATCCGGTATTGCAGGCGGCAGATATCATGCTCCACAGGGCCACCCTGGTGCCGGTGGGAAAAGACCAGGAGCAGCACCTCGAAATGGCGCGCAATTTTGCGAACCGCTTCAATCACCGTTATGGCCAGGTTTTCCCGGAACCGCACGCCTTTAATTTCGGGGAAGAACTGGTAAAAGTTCCCTCCCTCGACGGGGCCGGTAAGATGAGCAAGAGCGAAAACCAGTATGCAACGATCTATCTGGCAGATGACGATGACCTAATCCGGAAAAAAATCATGAAGGCCAAGACCGATCAGGGCCCCACAGAACCCAATAGTCCCATGCCGGATTACATCGAAAACCTGTTCCTGCTGATGAAGCTGGTATCGGCTCCGGAAGTGCTCCAGACTTTTGAAGCACATTACAACAGCTGCACCATCCGGTATGGCGACATGAAGAAACAGCTGGCAGAAGATATGGTACGATTTGTGGCACCGATTCGCGAAAAGGCGGAAGCCATCCGAACCGATGAAAAATACCTGCGCGAAGTGATGGAGAAAGGGGCTGAAAAAGCAGGAAAGAGCGCAAAGGAAACCATTGAGATCGTTCGGGAAGCCATCGGACTGAAATATTACTAAATCGCCTATCTTTAAACCGGATCACATCCCCATAACGTATGACCCAACCTAAAAAACCGAAGCATATAGCCATAGCCGGTAACATCGGAGCCGGAAAAACAACCCTGACGGAGATCCTGAGCAAGCATTACCGCTGGATCCCTCAGTTCGAGGATGTGGATCACAATCCTTACCTGTTTGATTTTTATGACGATATGCCTCGCTGGAGTTTCAACCTCCAGATATTCTTCCTCAATAGCCGACTGAACCAGCTGGTGGAGATTTCAAAGGGTTCTGAAACCGTTATTCAGGATCGGACCATCTATGAAGATGCGCACATCTTTGCGCCCAACCTCCATGAGATGGGGCTGATGAGCAAGCGGGATTACGATAACTACTTCGGTTTCTTTCAGACACTCAAACAGATGGTGCAACCCCCCGATCTGCTGATCTATCTGCAGGCATCTGTTCCTACACTGGTAGGACAGATCCAGAAGCGCGGACGGGAATATGAGGAAAACATTCGGCTTGATTACCTGAAGCGCCTCAATGAGTATTATAATAAATGGATTGAAAAATATACGGAAGGGCCACTGCTGGTGGTAAATGTGGACAATAATAAGTTCGCTGAAAAAGAAGAGGATTTGGGTGAAATCATCAGTAAGATCGACTCACAATTGTATGGGTTGTTTTAACGAAGGAGGCTGTGTTAAACTAAACCCCCAAGCGTAGTGCTGTAAAATACAAAAGCCCCGTGAGGGGCTTTGTTGTTAATGATTATTTCACACAAACTGACCAGTTATTTCAGGACGAGATAATCTGACGATTCAAAAAAAAGCCGTCTCTTTTGAAACGGCCCGATTTATAGCCGCAAACAGGGTGTTCAGGTCCGCATATTATCCAAGTACCGGCCCGGCATTCCGAATGGATACCGAAGCACCGCCGGCGTATTTTTCAAAGTTTTTACGGAAGAGATTCGCCAGGATGACCAGCTGTTCATCATAGGCCAGCTGGTTATCCCACGTGTTCCGGGGATTCAACAGGTCTGAGGGTACGCCCGGACAATTTTCGGGGATCGACAAACCAAAAACCGGAAGGGTAGTGTAGGTCACATCGTCCAGTTTTCCTTCCAGCGCAGCCCTAATCATGGCTCTGGTGTACGATAATTTCATCCGGTTGCCTATCCCGTATGGTCCGCCCGTCCAGCCGGTATTGATCAGCCACACATTCACCTCATGCCGATCCAGTTTCTGCCCCAGCATATCCGCATATCTGGCCGGATGCAGGGGAAGGAAGGGCGCCCCAAAACAGGCACTGAAAGTGGCTTTGGGTTCGGTTACGCCGGTTTCCGTTCCGGCAACTTTGGCTGTATATCCACTGATGAACTGGTACATGGCCTGCTCACGGGTAAGCCGGGAAATGGGCGGCAATACTCCATACGCATCGCAGGTAAGGAAAAAGATATTCCGCGGATGTCCGCCCACAGAAGGTTCTACCGCATTGGGAATGAACGTCAGCGGATAGGAAACGCGTGTATTCTCTGTAATTGATCCATTACTGAAATCGATCTGGTTGGTGCCATCAAAGAAGCGGGTATTTTCTACCAGTGCGCCATCGCGGATGGCCTGGAAAATATCGGGTTCTTTTTCCGGAGAAAGGTCAATGCATTTAGCGTAGCAGCCTCCCTCAAAGTTGAATACGCCTTCGTCGTGCCAGCCATGCTCATCATCTCCGATCAGGTTACGCTCCGGATCCGCACTAAGAGTCGTTTTCCCGGTTCCGCTCAGTCCGAAGAACAGCGCTGTATCTCCATCCTGGCCGATATTGGCGGAACAGTGCATGCTCAGTGTCTGTTTCTCCAGCGGCAGGAGCATATTCAACACGGTGAACATGCCTTTTTTGATTTCGCCGGTATAGCCGGTTCCGGCAATCAGAATCACCCGGTGCGTAAAACTGATAACCGCTGCATTGGGCTGGCGGGTTCCACATTCTTCCGGATCCAATTGCAGACCCGGTGCCGAGAACACGTGCCAGTCGGGCCGGAAATCTTCCAGTTCCTCTTCCGTTGGCCGGATAAACATGTTGTGTACAAAAAGATTGTTGGCAGGCTTCTCATTCACCACGCGCACCCGCACCCTGAAATCCTCATCGGCACAGGCGTAGGCATCGCGCACCCAGAGATCTTCCCGCTCGGTAAGGTAGGCGATCACCTTGTGGTAAATGATATCAAAATGCTTTTCAGAAAGAGGAATGTTGAAATCGTTCCAGTGTACTTCCCTTTCTGTAAGCGCATCCCGCACAATGAATTTGTCTTTGGGCGAACGACCGGTGAACGTGCCAGTGTGGATCACCAGCGCGCCGGTATCGCTGAGTTCACCTTGCTGGCGCTGAAGGGTATCTACGATCAGTTCAGCCGGAGTAGACTGATAATGAATGTTTTCTGAATGTTTAAGGCCAAACTGCCACAATTGTTGCGGATTTTTGAAGGCCATGGTGCCCGGTACTGCCATAGTAAGTCGTTGAGTGATACAAATATTTGAATAATAATCAATAAAATAGACCTCTGTTTAAAATATTCGAAGCGCCGATGCTTGTATTTACATTTTATTTGATATCCTTCAAGGAAATCGATGGAATTTTTAGGAATCGTTAATGCAAAAGCCGGCCTGAAACACGGTTGTCGGGCTGCCGTAGGCCATACCTGTTAAAACCGCTGAATTGCCTATCTTCGAACCATGAAATATGCGCCGCTGGATGCCGCTATTTTTTGCGGAAACAGAAAAAAATTCATGGAGCGGATGGAGAAGCAATCCATCGCCCTTTTCAACAGCAACGATGAATTGCCCCTGAACGGGGATGCCCTGTACAAGTTCAAGCAAAATTCAGACCTGTACTGGTTAACCGGAATCGAGCAGGAAGACAGTATGCTCCTCCTTTTTCCCGACCATCCCGATCCAAAGATGCGGGAAGTACTCGTACTGGTAAGGCCGAATGAACTCAAAGAAAAATGGGACGGCAAGCGGCTTCGCAAACACGAGGCTACGGCCATCTCCGACATTGAAACCATCGTTTGGCTGGATACTCTGGATGGCATCCTGCAGCCTATGATCCATCTGGCAGAGACCATCTACCTCAATACCAACGAAAACGATCGCAAGGCCAATCTCGTGCCGGTGCGGGATTACCGCTTTGCACAGGAGATGCGTACCCGTTATCCCCTGCACCAGTACCGCCGTGC